>SKMG01000378.1 GCA_007121175.1 Trueperaceae bacterium
CTGGTACCAGCCGTTCGACGACCCCGAGGCGCTCGAGCTGGCCGTGCACTGGGTGTTGGGGCGCGAGGAGGTCTTCCTCAATAGCGTCGGCGACATCGGGCTGCTACCGCGAGTGCTGGAGGCAGCAGCCCGCTACCGCGAGCGGCCGAGCGACGTTTCGATGCGAGCGGTGCACGAGGCCCAGGCGGCGGAACCGCTGTTCACCTAGCGTCGGCGCCTGACGCGTTCCCAGGGCGGCGGGACGACGTGACCGGGACGCGCTCAGGGACCGTGAGGGTCGCCGCGCTGAGCAGGTCTCAGGTTTCGTTCTGGCCGAAGCCGGCCTCGCGAGCGCGCAGCATCGCCTGGGCACGATCGGTCACCTGCAGCTTGCCGAAGATGTTCGACACGTGGTTCCGCACCGTCTTGTCGCTGATGGCGAGGCGCCGAGCGATCGCGGCGTTGCCCGAGCCCGCCGCGATCAGGTCGAGCACCTCGCGTTCGCGCTCGGTGAGGTCCGGGAAGGCCGCGAGCGGAAGATCGCGGCGCGAGACCTGGAAGAAGCGCACGATGCGCTCGGCGACCTTCGGGCCGTACAGCGCCTCGCCGCGAGCGACAGCCTCGATCGCCCGCACCAGCTCCGCCTGGCCGGCGCCCTTGAGCACGTAGCCTCTGGCGCCGGCGCGCATCGCGGCGAACACCGTCTCGTCGTCGTCGAACATCGTGACCACCACGATGCCCGTCTCCGGCCGCGCCGCCAGGATGCGCCGCGTGGCCTCGATGCCGTTCATGTCGGGCATCTTGACGTCCATCAGGACGACGTCGGGCTCGAGCACGCGCGCCTGCTCGAGCGCCTCCGCGCCGCTGGACGCCTCCCCGACGACCGTCATCCGGTCCGGCGGGAGGCTGCCGAGCAACGCCCGCACGCCCTCGCGGAAGAGCTGGTGATCGTCGGCCACGAGCACGCGGATCGGGGTCACGAGCGCTCCTCCTCGAGCGGCAGCCGCGCCCTCACGCGGGTACCGCCGCCGGGTGCCGGAAGCACCTCGAAGCGGCCGCCGAGCTCCTCGGCCCGCTCGCGCATCGAGCGCAGGCCGACCCCGGCCACGGCGCCGTGCCCGACGCCGATGCCGTCGTCAGCGACGAGCAGCTCGAGATCGGTCTCGAGCTCGAGCGACACCCGGCAGCGGCGCGCGTCGGCATGGCGAACGACGTTGGTGAGCGCCTCGAGAGCGATGCGGTAGGCCGCCACTTCCACGGCGGCCGACAGCCGGGGCAGCCGATCGGGGACGTCGAGCTCGATGCGCAAGCCGGCGTGGTCGAGCCGGCGGGCGTGCTCGCGCAGCGCTCCGGCCAACCCGAGCTCGTCGAGGGCCGGCGGGCGCAGCCCGAGGACCAGCCGCCTGACCTCATCGATAGAATCGTGGAGTTGGTTCGCGAGCGACTCGAGCTGCGTCTCGGCGTGCGCGGGCGAGCCACGGACCAGATTGCGAGCGGCGTCGAGCCGCAGCGCCATGGCAGCGAGCGTCGGCCCCAGACCATCGTGCAGGTCGCGTCTCAGCCTACGCCGCTCCTCCTCGCGCAGCGTGACGAGTTGCAAGCGTGAGCGTTGCAGGTCACCCATCAGCCGGACGGCCCGCACGGCGCTACCGGCCTGCCTGGCGATGGTGGCGAGCAGTTCGCGGTCGGGGCCGGCGAGGTCGCTGCCGGTGTCGCGAGCGGCGACGACGAGAGCGCCCATGACCGTGCCGCGGTCGACGAGTGGCAGCTCCAGGCCCGCTGGCAGTGGCCGGCCGTACTCCGCGGCCACGGTGAGCGCCTCGCCCTCGTGCAGCACCACCGCGACGTACGGCAGCTTGAGGGCCTCCGCCACCGTCTCCACCAACGTCGGCAGCAGCCGATCGGGCTCGGCGATCGCTTCGAGGCGTTCGCCCAAACGGTCGAGCAACTGCACCGGCTGGTCGCGCTGCCCGAACAGCGCCCGGTCGACGATCCGTTGCCAGCGGCTCCGCAGCGGCTGGAAGGCCAGCGCGACGATCGCGGTGGCGAGCAGCGAGAGCCAGCGGTCATCGGCCACGCTGAGCAGCCGGCCGACGCCGGCCACGAGCGTCACGTACACGCCGACGACACCCGCCGAGAGCCCGCCGTACACCAGGGCGTGACTGACGAGGCGGTCGATGTCGAACAGGTTGTGGCGCAGCACGGCTACGGCGATCGCCAGCGGGAAGACGCAGACGATCGCGCCGATCGCGTTCGAGTGCAGCGCCCCCAGCCCGAGGAGCGGAGGCAGCAGGTAGAGCATGAGGCCAGCTCCGCCCGCGAGCAGCGCCGCGAACACGACCCAGCGGATCTGCCGGCGCCCGGCCGCGTCGTCGCGCTGGCTGCGGTACTGCACGCCGAAGGCCAGGAGCGTGAGCGTCAAGGCGAATGCGGCATGCACGTCGACAGCGCGCGACCAGGTTGCCAGCCACGCGAGCGTGTCGTCGACGAGCGCGCCTTGGGCGAGGACGTGGAATCCGAGGACCAGATAGGGAAGACCGTAGACGAGCCAGGGCAGCCAGGGCCGGCCGGCGAGCGGCAAGGGCTTCGGGAAGAGCAGCGCGAAGTGGAGCCCCGCGGACCAGAACAGCATGAAGCCGAGTCCGGCTCCCGCCTGGTAGAGCCAGAAGCCGACGCCTCCGATCACGTCGCCGAGGCGCAGGCCGAGCGACCAGGTGGTGGCGGCGAGCAGGGCGCAGGCGCTCAGGAAGAACGGCCGCGTCGCTGGCACATTGGGCCGGCGGGTGTACACGAACCCAGCGACGAGCAGGTAGACCAGGGCGAACACGATGGTGCCCCAGTTCGAACGCGCTACCTTCGCGAGCGGGTAGGCGCCTTGCGCCACCTCGAGCTCCAGCAGGCGGCCTGCGCGCTCGATCGAGTAGCGGAGCGTGTCGCCATGGCGAAGCGTCAGGCGCGGCGCCGAGGTGTCGAAGAGCGCCGCTGCGAGCTCCGCGACGGGGTGACCCTCGACCGCCACGACGACGTCGCCGTCGCGCCAGGGGCCGATGCCAGGAGTCAAGGGCGCCACCTCGAGGCCCGATGTGGTGAAGCCGACGCTGCCGGGTGCGACGCGGGCGCCGTCGAACGGCGTGACGATCTGCTGCCACAGGTAGAGCACCGCCACGGCGAGCATCAGCCCCCCGACCGCGAGCCACGGGGCGTGCGGCGCCCGGTTGACCGTCGGCCGGTTGGTGAGCCTGCCTGCGTGCTGCGGGGCGAGTGGAAGTCTCATGCGTGCAGACATGCTAGTGCCTGGCTGCGCCAGGCGCCACCGACGTCGCGTCGGCGGCTCACCAGTGCCCGGGGCAGGCGGCAGCGCAATCGGAGATGCGTGACGGGAGCGTGCCCCGCGTCAGATAGGGATGCCGCCGCCAACGTGTGATATCATGATATCAATCCTGGAGGTGAGCATGGCGCAGCTGATCGTCCGTAATCTCGACGACGACGTGAAGGAGCGGCTCCAGGAGCGCGCGCGCCGGCACGGGCGCAGCACCGAGGAGGAGGTCCGCAGCATCCTGAGGCAGGCCGTGCTGGCCGACCTGGCGGACGACATCCCATTGGGCACGCGGCTGGTCGGGCGCTTCTCCGGCGTCGGCCTGACGGCCGAGCTGCTGGACCTGAGCGACACCGGCCGCTGAGACAGCCGAACCGCCCGCCGCCGTGCTCGTCCTCGACACCTCCGTCCTGGCGGCGCTGATGCAGAGCGAGCCCGATCCGACGTTGGTCGGCTGGCTCGACGCGCAGCCGCAGGCGTCGGTGTGGACGACCACCTTGACGGTCGCCGAGCTCGAGGCGCGCTTCGCGCAGGTGCACGATCGCGAACGGCGCGAGCGCTTGCTCGATGCGTTCCAGGCCGTGTTGGCCGACGACCTCGCAGGCCGGGTGCTGGCCTTCGACCGCGCCGCAGCGAAGGCCTCGGCCGAGTTGAGCGCGCGCGAGCGCAGCGCCGGCCGTGATCTATCGACTCGTGACGCGCTGGTCGCCGGCATCGTGCTCGCGCGCAAGGGGACGCTCGCGACCGGAGAGGCCGAGCGCTTCGGGCGCCTCGGCATCCGAGCGCTCGACCCCTGGCGGGCCTGAGCTGAACCTCTGGCGACGCCGGCGCCGGCCAGCTCACCTGCCGCGCGCGGAACGTGGGGCGCCTAGAGCACGTAGCGCGTGAGGTCGTCGTCGCCGACGATGCCCTCGAGCTTCTTCTGGACGTACGGTTCGTCGACCACGATCTCGCCGAGGTTGGTCCCGAACGACACGTCCTCGAGCACGGTCTCGAGGATGGTGTGGAGCCGACGTGCACCGATGTCCTCGAGCTCGGCGTTGACCCGCTCGGCGATCGAAGCGATCGCGACGATGCCGCTCTCCTCGAAGCGCAGACGTGTCCCGTCGACCTCGAGCAGCGCCGCGTACTGCTTGGTGAGCGCGTGCTCGGGCTGGGTGAGGATGCGCTGCAGGTCGCCGGCGGAGAGCTCGTCGAGCTCGACGCGGATGGGGAACCGCCCCTGGAGCTCCGGGATCAGGTCCGAGGGCTTCGAGACGTTGAAGGCCCCGGCGGCGATGAACAGGATGTGATCGGTGTCGACCGGGCCCCAGCGGGTGTTCACCTGCGTCCCCTCGACGATCGGCAGCAGGTCGCGCTGCACCCCCTCGCCCGAGACGTCCGGGCCGCTGGTGCCGCTCTCGCCCGCGATCTTGTCGAGCTCATCGAGGAACACGATGCCGGCGTTCTCGGCGCGCTGGACGGCCTCGCGTTGGACGGCATCCTGATCGATCAACCGGTCGGCCTCTTCGAGCGTCAGCACGCGGCGCGCCTCGCGCACGGTGAAGGAGCGCCGCACCCGCTTGGCCGGCATGAACTGCTTGAGCATGTCCTGCAGGTTCGCGCCCATCTCCTCCATGCCCGGCACGCCCGGCATGCTCATCGCCGGCTTGGCGTCCTCCACCTCGACCTCGACGGTGCGTTCGTCGAGCTGGCCCTTGCGCAGCAGCACGCGCATCTGCTCGCGACCCTCGCTCGAGCCGCCCGGCAGCAGCGAGTCGAGCAGGCGTTCGTCGGCCGAGCGCGCCGCGCGCTCACGCACCCCTTCGCGCTGCTCCTCTTCGACCATCGCCACGCTCGAGCGGACCAGGTCGCGGACGATCGACTCGACGTCGCGGCCCACGTAGCCCACTTCGGTGAACTTCGTGGCCTCGACCTTGAGGAACGGCGCCTTGGCCAGCTTCGCGAGCCGCCTGGCGATCTCGGTCTTGCCCACGCCGGTGGGCCCGATCATCAGGATGTTCTTCGGCGTCACCTCGGCCTGGACCGCCTCGGGCAGCTGCCGGCGGCGGTGGTGGTTGCGCAGCGCCACGGCGACGGCGCGCTTGGCCTTCGATTGGCCGATGATGTGGCGGTCGAGCGCCGCGACGATGTCCACCGGCGTGAGGCCGGCGAGCGCCTTCACCAGCGCGCTCATGGCGTCGCCTCGGCCGAAGCGTCGGCGGCTACGCCGTCGGACTCATCCGCGCCGTCGGAGGCCACCGGTAGTCCAGGACCGACGGTCAGCACCGTGCCTGAGCCGCTCGTGTAGACGTCGATCTCGCCGGCGATCGCCAGCGCGCGGCGGGCGATCTCCTCGGCCGGCAGATCCGTGGCGCGCAGCAGGGCCAGCGCCGCAGCCTGGGCGAACGCGCCGCCGGAGCCGACCGCGGCGACCGAATCGTCGGGCGCGATCACGTCGCCGTGACCCGACAGCGACAGGATCTGACCGGCATCGGCCACCACCAGCATCGCCTCGAGGTTGCGCAGCATGCGGTCGGTGCGCCACTCCTTGACGGTCTCCACGGCGGCCTTGAGCAGGTTGTTGCGGCTCGCCGCGAGGTGGCCCTCGAACTTATCCAGCAGGGTGAAGGCGTCACTGACCGCGCCGGCGAACCCGGCGACGACCGCGCCGTCGGCCAGTGCCCGGACCTTGACGGCGCCGCGCTTGACGATCGTGTCGCCGAGGCTGACCTGCCCGTCGCCGGCGAGCGCCGACACGCCGTCGCGATGGACTGCGACGATGGTGGTTCCGTGCATGCGGTGGTGGGTCACGCCCACCAGCCTAGCAGCGACGCCGACCGGGGTCGGTCGCAGCTTCGGGAGTAGCATGGGCGGCATGCCCTTCGAGTTCGGTGGAGGATGGATCGAGGTCGTCGCCGGCCCGATGTTCAGCGGCAAGTCAGAGGAGCTCATCCGGCGCGTCACCCGTGCGATGATCGCGCGGCAGCGCGTCCAGGTGTTCAAACCAGCGATCGACGACCGCTACGACGCGGTGGCGATCGCGTCGCACGCCGGTCGCACGCTGCATGCCGAGGCGCTGCGCGACGTCGCGACCGTGCGCGCGCGCATCGAACCCGCGACCCAGGTGGTGGCGGTGGACGAAGCCCAGTTCTTCGACGCCGCCCTGGTGCCGTTGGTGCAGGAACTCGCCGAGGGCGGACGGAGGGTGATCGTGGCCGGCCTCGACATGGACTTCCGCGGCGAGCCGTTCGGCCCGATGCCGGCGCTCTTGGCCGAGGCCGAGGTGGTGGAGAAGCTGAGCGCGATCTGCCGCTGCGGCAAGGCCGCCACCAGGACGCAGCGGCTGATCGCGGGCTCGCCCGCGCACGAGGACGATCCCGTGATCCTGGTGGGCGCAGCGGAATCGTACGAACCGCGTTGCCGCGCCTGCCACGTGGTGCTGCGCGGCGTCCGCACGACCCCGCTGTTCGCGGCGCAGGAGCGCGGCTGACGCTGGCGGCGGGGATTGCGCCCCGCGGTCGTAGGATTTGCCATTGCGTTCGCGAGCGCCGCTCCGGAGAATGGGCCATCCGCCGGAGGCGTTGGTGCGGTTCGGTGCCCGCAGCTGCGCCGCTCGTGGTCGTCGCAGCGCGCCGGTGTGACCCGACGCGGACGGCCCCGCCGCAAACCGCACCGTGCCTGGTGGAAGGCTCCCCATGCCCAAGCTGTACCTCGGAGAGGCGCTGGCGCTCGTCGGCAAGACGCTCCCGTTCGTCTGGGTGAGACTGGGCAGCTACGCGTTGCTGGGAGTCGGACTCCTGGCCTACTTCGCGGTGCTCGGTGGGATCGCCTTGCTGCTCGGCCGGCTGTGGGCGCCGCTCGGCGTCATCCTCTTCCTGGCCACCGCCGGTGGTGCCTTCGCCGTGGTGAGCTGGGCCTCGCGCTACTACTTCCACTTGCTCCGGGCCGCGCACACCGCTGTCATGACCGAGTACATCGTGTTCGGCAGCGTTCCGGCCGACCAGCTCGCGCACGGCCGCCGGGCCGTCACCGAGCGCTTCGGCGGCACCAGCGCGCTCTTCGCCGTCGACGTGCTGGTCGCAGGGGCGGTGAAGGCGTTCGTGCGCAGCTTCGTGCGGATCGCGAGCATCGTGCCCGTACCGGGCCTGCGCGGCATCGGCAATCTGCTCGAACGCGTCGCCCTGATGTCGACCACCTACGTCGACGAGGCGATCCTCTCGCGCGCCTATCGCGAGCGCGAGCAGAATATCTGGAAGGTGGCGCAGGACGGGGTCATCCTGTACGCCCAAGCCTGGCAACCGATCCTTAGTAATGCCGTGGTGCTCGTGCTGATCGGCTACGTCGAATTCGTCGTGCTGCTCGTCGTTCTGGGGCTGCCGGCCCTGGCGCTCTCGGCGCTGGTTCCCGCGCTCTCGCTGCCGCTGGGCATTGCCGTCGTGGTGGGCGCCTGGATGGTCAAGCTCGCCGTGAGCGACGCATTCTCGCTGGCGGCCACCCTGATCGCCTACCACCGCGGCACCGAGGGCATGCTCCCGAACCCGCAGTGGAAGGCGCAGCTCGAGAGCGTCAGCGACCGCTTCAAGCAGCTCGGTCGCAAGGCGGCCGAGGGCGCCGCCGAGCGGCGCGTCGAGCCGGCTGCGCTCTGGGACGAGCGCGAGGAGCCAGAGGTCCCGATGCCCGACGAGCGTCCGGGTTGGCCGCCGGCGCCCGACGGCCCGGGGGCTCCCGACGCCCCTCGAACGCCCGACGCGCCCGAGTCGCCCCCCTCTCCGGAGCCGCCGCCGCCGCCCGGCACCCCGCCGCGGCCTGGCACGCCCGAGCCGCCCTCCGAACCGCCGATGCCCGACGTCCCCGAGGGGCCGGGTTCGCCGCGGCCCGGCGAGCCCAAGGAGACTGGCGGGCCCAGTGAGACCGGCGAGCCCAAGGAGACTGGCGAGCCCAGCAAGCGGCGCGAACCGGTCTGAGCCTCGAGGCGGGGCTCGGGCGCCTCAGTTCGCTCCTCGGGGTGGCTGAGGACGGCCCGCGGACGGGCGGCCAGTGTACGGGCGGCCAGTGTA
>SKMG01000375.1 GCA_007121175.1 Trueperaceae bacterium
GCGACCAGCGCCGCGGTCGGAGTCGACCGGGCGCGCAAGCTGGTCGACGTCGACGGCGTGCCCGCGATCCTGGGTGCGTTGGCGAGCGGGGTGACCGTCAACGTGGCCGAAGCGGTCACGGTCCCCGCCGGGGTACTGCAGATCTCGCAGTCGAGCACCTCGCCGCTGCTGACGATCCTCGAAGACGACGACTACCTCTTCCGGACCATCGCCTCCGACGCACTCCAGGGCGTCGTCGCGGCGCAGCTCGCGCGCGGCGAGATCATCGAGGGCTACTCCTTCGAGCGGGCCGCGACGATCTACGTCAACAACCCCTACGGGCAGGGGCTCAGCAACGCCTTTGCGAGCGCCTTCGAGGCGCGCGGCGGGACCGTGACGGCGCAAGTCGCGCACCCCGACGAGCCACAACCGACCTACGCCGCGCTGCTCGAGCAGGTCTTCGCAGGGGACCCCGAGATCGTGCTGGCGGTCGGCTACCCGGGCCAAGCGACGGTGTACCTGGCCGAGGCACGTGACCTCTTCGGCTTCACCGACTTCCAGTACGTCGACGGCACCCAGTCCGAGCTGATCATCGAGGTCATGGGCGACGCCGTCGAAGGCCGCTACGGCACCTCGCCTGGAGCCGATCCCGATTGGGCGGGCTTCCAGGCGTTCGTCGACGCCTTCGAGGAACAGTACGGTGCTCGCCCGCCGCTGCCGTTCATGGATAGCGCCTACGATGCGGTCGCGGTCATCGGCCTGGCCATCGCCAAGGCCTACGTGGACGGCGTCGAGGTCACCGGCACCGTGCTGCGCGACAACCTGCGAGTGGTGGCGAATGCCCCCGGCGAGCATGTCGGCGTGAACGACTTCGAGAACGCCTTCCGGCTGCTCGAAGCAGGCACCGACATCGCCTACTCCGGCGCCGCCGGCGAGGTCGAGTTCGACGAGGCGGGCGACGTGATCACCGCCGTCGAGATCTGGCAGTATGCGGGCGGAACCATCGAGACCGTGATGATCCGCACCTCCGACATGATCCCGCACGACTGAGTCCGGCCTGCGACGACAGGACGACATGAACGAGCCCGGGGCCCGGTCTTCCGAGCCCCGGGCGGTTTCCTCCGGCCGGGCGCGAGCGCCCTCACGCCTCGCGCTCGCCCGTGTGGCGGGAGACGAAGCGCTCCTCGCCGATCAGGCCCTTGGGTCGGAACAGCAAGATGAAGATGAGCAACAGCGCGATGAGCATCAGCCGCAAGTACGGACCGCGCGCCGGCAGCTCGGGGGAGATCGCCGCCAGCACCGGGCGCAGCGCGTCGACCGCGAACGCCGCGCCGGTCCACACGCCCCAGATCACGAAGGCGCCGATGATGGCGCCGCGGTTGTTGCCGCTGCCTCCCAGCATCAGCATGACCCAGATGATGAAGGTGGCGTACAGCGGGTCGAAGTGGCTGTAGTCGATCGCGACCATGTAGTGCGCGTAGAGCGCGCCGCCGATGCCCATGATGACTGCCCCGACGACGAACGCCTGCAGCTTGGCCCGGGCGACGTCCTTGCCGTTCATCGCCGCGGCGTCCTCCTCTTCGCGCACCGCGCGCAGCAGTCGTCCCCAGGGCGAGCGGATGGCGCGCTCGAGCACCAGGAACGTGACGATCACGAAGAGCGCCGTGATCGCTAAGTACACGTAGGTGTAGTCGCGCGGCGCGAGCGGCGCGAACAGCTCCATGAGCGGCGCGGGCAGGTAAGGGCAGCCTGCGTCGCGCACCAGGCACGAGAGCGGTTGTGGGATGCCGCGAAACGGCTGCGGGCCGTTAGCGAGCCAGCGCTCGTTCTGGAAGATCAGCCGTACGAGCTCGGCGATGCCGATCGTCGCGATCGCCAGGTAGTCGTCGCGCAATCGCAGCGTCGGGCCACCGACCACGGCGGCGAGGACGCCGGCGGCGACGCCTGCGGCGAGCACGCCGACCAGGAACGGAGCGCCGAGCCCGAAGGCCTGCTGCGTGAACGCCGCCGCCGCACCCGTGGGCGGCGTGGTGGTGAAGAGCGCTGAGGTGAACGCGCCAACGGCGAAGAAGGCCGCGATGCCGATGTTGAAGAGCCCGGTGTAGCCCCACTGGACGTTGAGCCCGAGCGCGATGACCGCGTAGATCGAGCCGACGATCGCGAACGACACGAGATACGCCATGATGCCCACGGGCACGAGCAGCACGAGCGCGAGCGCCGCCAGCCAGCCGGCGCCCACCCCGAGCACGAGCCGCGCCGCCGGGGGCAGCCGACGCGGCATCGCCCGCGTCGCGAGGAACGCGAGCGGGATCGCGAGCAGCAGGCTACGGACGAGCACGACGTCGCTCATCAGGAGCCTCCGGGCCTGCCGAAGATACCCTGCGGCCGGAACAGCAGCACCAGGATCAGGATCACGAAGGCGACGCCCGGCCCATAGGCGGGATTGAGGAACGCCGTCGACACCTGCCACACGATGCCGATCACGAGCGCCCCGACCAGCGCCCCGTAGGCATTACCGATGGTGCCGAGGATGACGGCCGCGAAGAGCGGCAGCAGCAGCCACCAGCCCATCTCCGGACGCAGCTGCGCGTCGAGGCCGTACATGATGCCGCCGGCGCCGGCCAGGCCACCGCCGATCAGCCAGGTCCAGCGGATCACGCTCTCCGTGTCGATGCCGGTGACGCGCGCCAGCTCGGGGTTGTCGGCCGTCGCCCGCATCGCCTTGCCCATCTTGGTGCGCTCGAGCAGCAGGTAGACGAGCACGATCATGGCGAGGGCGAGGCCCAGGATGAACAGCTGATCCGGTCGCACGCGGATGCCGGCGAAGAGCTCGATCGCGGGACGCGCCCGGCCGGTGTAGTAGAACACGAAGTCCGCTCCCCAGAACAGGTAGATCAGGCTGCGAACCAAGAAGGCGCTGCCGAGCGCCGCCATCGCCATGATCACCGGCGGGCTCCGCTGTGCCCGCAGGCGGCGGAACACCAGTCGGTCGACCGTGTAGCCCAGCAGGCCGACGAGCGGCATGGCGACGACGAGCGCGACGAGCAGCTCGTAGCCGAACGAGAAGGGCCCGAGAGGCGCCCCGAGTGGCAGGAAGGACAGCGCCAACAGCGCCAGGTAGGCGCCGGCGGTCATCATGTCTCCGTGCGCGAAGTTCGGGATACGCAAGACGCCGAAGATCAGCGACAGGCCGATGGCTCCGAGCGCGAGGATGCCCCCGAGCATGACGCCACGCACCAGCAGCGACAGCAGCCGCTGGCCCGGGATGCCTTGAGCGGCGGCCAGCAGCCACATCGCGACGATCAGCAACGCCAGCAGCGCGATCAGGGCACCGCGGCTGCCGAGCACGCGCTTGACGCGCTCTTCAAGCCGCATGCGGGTCGACACGACCTGGCTCATCTCGCTCCCCTGCTCGCTCGCACTGCTAGCCTCCCAAGAACAGCCGACCGACCTCCGGGTCGGCCAACAAGGCCGCGCCCGTGCCGTCCATGCGGTTCTCACCGTTCACCAGGACGAAGGCACGATGCGCGAGTTCCAGCGACTTCTTGGCGTTCTGTTCGACCATCAGCACCGAGACGCCGCTGTCGTTGATGTCCCGGATGCGCTCGAAGATCATGTCGACCAGCAGCGGCGCGAGGCCTGCGGACGGTTCGTCGAGCAGCAGGAGCTTGGGATCGAGCATCAGGGCGCGGCCCATGGCGACCATCTGACGCTCGCCGCCCGACATCTTGCCGGCTCGCTGACGTCGCCGTTCGGCGAGCCGCGGGAACAGCGCGTACACGCGCTCCTTGCGCGGACCGATCGCCCCGTCGAGCACGAACGCGCCCATCTCGAGATTCTCCTCGACGGTCAGCGAGGGGAACACGTTGTCGGTCTGTGGCACGTAGCACATGCCGAGGCGCACGATCTTGTCGGCGGCGAGACCGCCGATCTCGCGCTCGCCGAAGCGCACGCTGCCCTGCCAGGGCTTGAGCAGACCGAAGGCGGCCTTCATCGCGGTCGACTTGCCGGCGCCGTTGGGGCCGATGATCGAGACGATCTCGCCCTGCTCGACGTGCAGTGACACGCTGCGCAGGACCTCCATCTCGCCGTAACCGGTGGTCAGGCCCTCAATCGTCAGCAGCGCCATACTGCCCTCCGAGATAGGCCTCGAGCACCCGCGGATCGCCCTGCACCTGCGCGGGTGGGCCCTCGGCGAGCTTCATGCCCTGGTTCATCACGATCACGGGGTCGCACAGCCCCATCACCAGCGGGATGTCGTGCTCGATGAGCAAGAAGGTGATGTTGCGCTCGGCGTTGAGCCTCACGATCCGGTCGCGGATACGCCCCATCAGCGTCGGGTTCACGCCGGCCGCGGGCTCGTCGAGCAGCACGATCCTCGGGTCGGCCATGAGGGTCCGTGCGAGCTCCAGCAGCTTCTTCTGCCCGCCCGAGAGGGTGCCGGCGTACTCGTCGCGCAGGTGGCCGAGGGTGAGGAAGTCGAGCACGTCCCGGGCCTTCTCGCGGAGTTCGCGCTCCTGGCGCCGCACGGCGCCGGGCCGCAGCAGCGGATTGTAGAACCGCTCTCCGAGCTGATCCGGCGGGACCAGCATGAGGTTCTCGAGCACCGTGAGGCTCTTGTGCTCACGCGGGATCTGGAAGGTCCGGCACAGGCCACGCCGGAAGATGCGATGCGGCGGCAGGCCGGTGATATCCTCGCCACCTAAGTACACCCGGCCGTCGTCCGGACGCATGAAGCCCGAGATGAGGCCGAAGAGGGTCGACTTACCGGCCCCGTTGGGCCCGATCAAACCGGTGATGGTCCCGGCCCGGACCGAGAAACTGCAGTTGGCCACGGCGCGGAGCCCGCCGAAGTCCTTCGACAGGCGCTCCACGCGCAACAGCGCCGCCTGGGCGCCGTCGGCTTCGACGCGCGGCGGGGTTCGACGCGCAGCCGTCGACTCCACGAGCCTGACCTCCCTCGTCTATTCGGCTGATCGGCCGGTCGCACCATCTGCCCGCGCCGGCACTGCGGGCGATGCTAGCACGGCTCTACCGCGTGCGTGCGCCAAAGCTGTGGCAGCCGCCGCTCGCTCGGCTAGGCGCCGTCGCCCTCGGCGTCTTCCACGCCCTCGAGGGTCGCGGCGTCGGGACCGCCGGCCTCGAGCATCTCTGCGCGCGAGACCAGCTTGACGCGCGGGCGGCCGTGCTCCTGCCCGGCAGCGAGCTCGATGCGGTCGATGCGGCGCCAACTGTCGAAGTCGATGACGTCGACGCCGCGGCGGGCCAGCAGCGCATCGATCGCCTGGGGGCGGGGGTCCTCCGGGGTCGGCAGCTCGTCCTCGAGCAGTCGCCCGACGGTCTCGAGCGCATCGGCCTTGTTGGTGCCGATCACGCCGCTCGGCCCACGCTTGATCCAGCCCGCGGTGTACCAGCCGGGCACTGGCTTGCCGTCGGGCTCTTCCAGGACCCGACCGCGATCGTTGGGGATGATGCCGCGGCGCTCGTAGAAGGGCACGCCCGGCAGTGCGCTGCCGTGGTAGCCCACCGAGCGCAGCACCAGCTGAGCCGGCCAGCGTTCGGTCACGCCCGTGCCGACGGCGCCGAGCGAACCGTCCTTACGGAGCTCGAGCCGATTGCGCTCGACAACCAATGCTTCGACGCGCTCGCCGGATGCGTCGCTCTCGAGCGCACGCGGCGAGTACAGGAAGCGCAGGTGGAGGCGCCGAGCTGCGCCGCCTGCAGGGCGCTTGGCGAACGACTTCAGCACCTCGAAGTTGCGCCGCTCGGTGGACTGCTCAGCGAGGCGCTCGCGGCTCACCGGATGCAGCTCGAGATCGGCGGGGTCGACGATCACGTCGACGTTCTCGAGCTCGCCGAACTCGCGCAGCTCCTTGGTGGTGAACTTGGCCTCGGCGGGGCTCCGGCGGCCGAGCACCATCACGTCCCGGACCTTCGACTCGCGCAGCGCGGCGAGCGCGTGATCGGCGATGTCGGAGGCCGCGAGCTCGTCGGCGGACTTCGCCAGGATGCGGGCCACGTCGACGGCGACGTTGCCGACGCCGATCACCACGGCGGTCTCGCCATCGAGCGGCGGGGTCACGTCGCAGTAATCGGGATGGCCGTTGTACCAGGCGACGAAGTCCGTGGCGGGCAGGCTCCCGGCCAGATCCTCGCCCGGGATCCCCAGACGCCGGTCGCCGGGGGCGCCGTAGGCGAAGATCGTCGCGTGATAGTAGCGGCGTAGCTCGTCGACCTTGACGTCGCGGCCCACGTCGACGTTCCCGAGGAAGCGGACCCGCGGGTCGCGCGCGGTGCGGGCGTAGAGCGACGTGACCGACTTGATCTTCTGGTGATCTGGGGCGACCCCGTAGCGCACCAGGCCGAAAGGTGCCGGCAGACGGTCGAAGATGTCGACCAGGACGTCGTCGCGGGCCTTCAGCAAGGCCTCGGTGGCGTAGAAGCCCGAGGGCCCGGCGCCGACGACCGCAATGCGGAGAGGGGCATCGTCATCGTGTGGCATGGTGGAGTGTAACAATCGTTCGCCGTGGCGCGCTGCTCGCTGGTGGTGTACGCTTCAGCGCCATGGAAGGCGTCGGACACGCCCCGACCGAAATGCCCCGGGCGCCGTTGGTACCCGGCTTGGTGGTGCAGAAGTACGGCGGTACCAGCCTCGGCGACGTCGAGCGGATCCGCAAGGTCGCAGCGCGCATCCAGCGCGCCGTCGAGCGCGGGCACAAGGTCGCCGTCACCGTCTCGGCGATGGGCCACGCCACCGACCAGCTCGTCGCGACCGCTCGCGAGCTGAGCCCGCGGCCCGATAGGCGCGAGCTCGACATGCTCATGGCGACCGGCGAGCAGGTTTCCGTCGCGCTGCTGTGCCTGGCGCTGCAGCACCACGGTGTCCGGGCGCGCTCGTTCACCGGAGCGCAGGCTGGCCTGCTCACCGACGGCGTCTTCGGCAGCGCGCGCATCCTGCAGGTCGACGCGCAACCGCTGGTGCGCTCGCTCGAGCGTGTCGACGTGGCGGTGATCGCGGGCTTCCAGGGCGTCGATGCCAGCGGCGAGGTGACGACCCTCGGCCGCGGCGGCAGCGACACCACGGCCGTGGCGATCGCGGCCGCGCTCGGAGCTCACGAGTGCGAGATCTTCACCGACACCGATGGCGTCTACACCACCGACCCGCACCTGATCCCGGACGCGGCCAAGCTCGAGTACATCGACTACGACGAGATGCTCGAACTCGCGGCCTTGGGTGCCCGGGTCCTCCATCCGCGCAGCGTCTGGTACGCGCGCCGCTACCGCGTGCGCATCCACGTCCGCTCCTCCTTCTCGTTCCATGACGGCACCATCGTCACCTCGCTCCCGCGCGCCGAGGAGACCCTCATGAAGACCGACCGCCCCGTGACCGGCGTCGCCCTCGACGACCAGCACGCCCGCATCAACGTCATCGGCGTGCCGGACGTGCCCGGGGTAGCGGCGCGCATCTTCGGCGCCCTGGGCGAAGCCAGTGTGAACGTGGACATGATCATCCAAGGCGTCCCCGGGGCCGGCGACAGCCGGCAGCAGATGTCGTTCATCGTGCCCCGCGATCTGTCCGCGGAGGCTGTCGACGTGGTACGACCGGTACTCGGCGACATCGGCGGCGGCACGGTCAGCGCCGATGACGAGATCGCCAAGCTGTCTATCGTCGGCGTCGCCATCGGCTCGACGCCCGGCGTCGCGGGGCGGCTCTTCGCGGCGGTCGCCAGCGCCGGCGCCAACATCGAGATGATCACCACCAGCGAGGTTCGGATCTCCGTCGTGATCCCCAAGGCGTATGCGGAACGTGCGCTGC
Organism: Trueperaceae bacterium; assembly: GCA_007121175.1. GTDB lineage: Bacteria > Deinococcota > Deinococci > Deinococcales > Trueperaceae > CSSed10-48. Next base: position 7,796 of record SKMG01000375.1, read on the forward strand.
AGGCGGTGCACGACGCGTTCGAGCTGGGTCGGGCGAACGCAGCGTGAGGTTGCGCGCGGCGTTCGAGCAGGTGTTCCTCGCGCGCGGCAGCGGCGGAGTCGAGGCCCTGCTGGTGCTGGTGCGCGAGAGCGGAGCCCGGGAGCGCGAGACGCTGGTGCTGGCCGCCAGCGAGCTCCCGCTTGCCGCGGCGCTGCTCGGGCGCACGCTGGCACGCCGGGACGACGTCGAGAGCGTGGCGTCGTGCCGGGTGCGCGTGCGCCGAGGCGGCGCGCTCGTCGATGACGCGGCGCTCGGCGAGGAGCTGCGCTCGGCCTTCGACGGCGAGCGCAGGCGAGCGGGAGACGAGGCGTGAGCGAGCCCCCTGGGTCGGCGGGCGACCAGGCGGCTGGCGACCAGTCGGTGGGCTCCCAATCGGTGGGCACCGGACCGCACCGCTTCGAGCTCACCACGCTGGCCTACGTGCGACGTGGCGAGCACACGCTCATGCTCGAGCGTGATTCGGCC
>SKMG01000274.1 GCA_007121175.1 Trueperaceae bacterium
CCAGACCGTGCTCGTCCAGGAGCTCGACGGTCGTGTCGAACGCCGCCGACCGGACCTCGATGCCGATTGCGGCTGTCTCGTCGAGGACGAGGCGGAAGCGCGCGTCGCCACGGGGCCCGAGCTCGCCGAACGTGACACTCGGCAGCTCGATCCGGTAGCCGCTGTCATCGGGCGTCGTCTCCGGGTTCCGGGTGATCGTGTACCGGCCGAGATCCCAGGTCCCGTAGCCGCTGACGACGACCACGTAGGTACCGGTCTCGGGCAGGCTCACGCGGATCGCGGAGTCGGTGCCGAACCCGATCGGATCATCGTCGTTGGCAGCGAGGAGCGAGCCATCGGGCGCGAAGATCGACAGGTACGTGTCGAACTCGTTGCTCGTGGCGGTCACTTCGACGAACTCGCCGGCCTTGCCGCGGAGGGTCAGGACGTCCACGTAGGAACCGTCTTTGAAGTTGCGGCCACTGAGGGCGGTGAGCGTCCCGACGACCGGGACGCCGGGCTCGAGCCGCGGTGCGGTGCTGAGATAGTAGATCGGGCTGCTGAGGGGCTGTTGCGCCAGCACTGCCGTAGCCGTCACGAGGGTGAAGAACGCGACCAAGAACCGCATGTTGACGCTCCTCTGGAGGATGGGATCGCGGCAGGCTTTCTCCACGACCCTCCTCCATGTGCAGGCTACGACGTCCGGGCAGCGCACTCGAGCAGGAACTCGAGCGAGACGCGTCTCGACGCCGAGGTTGCCGCAGGTGTGAGCGCCCAACATTGGGGTTGTTGTGGGGGCGTCTGTATCACTGATGTGTGATAAGTTGTCTTATCAAACCTGGTCGAGAGAGCGCCAGATCTTCGGGCACCAGCAACTCGCCCCGTGGGAGCCGGCCGCTGGCAATCGGCAGCGGCAACCCGACGAGCCGGCGCTGGCGTGGGTTCGAGGGACCGACGTTCGCTGTCGACCTCCGGCGAGACGGATGCGGCGGTTCGGCGCCGGCTCAACCGCCGGCGGCCGCCCGGACGCGGCCGGGGCGCGTGTAGAGCTGGTACGCGAGATCGCGCAGCAACGAGAGCAGCACGGCGGCTCGTTTGGCGTCCATGTCGGGCAGCTCCATCGCGCCCGCACCGGGAGGCAACAGCACGCCGCGCGCCAGCGCTTCCCAGTCTCCGGCCAGGCCACTGAGCGACAGCATCTCGCCGAGCTGCGCCTCCACCCGGGCGGCGCCGTCTCCTCCGAGATCGTCGATCAGCGCACGTACCGCCCGGCGGCTCATCGCTCCGAAGCCGTTGTGTGCGCCCACGGACAGGCATGCCAGAGCCTCGCGCACCTCGCGCGCCACGCTCTCGGGAACGTGCTCGAAGTCGAACGGCTCCACCACTGGCAGAGCCAGCGCAGCACGGTCGACACGTGTCGGGTCCCAATCGACCACGTCGTAGCGCACCGGAATGGGCTTCAGGCACGCATCGCAATGGTAGGTGACCATGATCTCACGAAGTTTCGCAGCCTTGGCGACGTTCTCGATGAGGTCTTGCATGCGCGTGAAGCTCGCGCGCTGGCCGCAGTGCGGGCAGGTGCCGCCACAGCGTAGGGCATTGAGCGGCGCGGGCGGTTGGGAACCATAGAACTGGAGCACGTCACCACCATACTCGCGCGGATGAAGTCGGTGGCTCAGAGAGGGCAACCCACCGGAGGCAACAGCAAGGGCCGAGGTTCCGGTGACAGCCGTCTCTCGCCCGCTCGTCTCGACGTCACCGCTGAAGCCGACGACCGGTCACGCCCTAGGCTTCGGGTGCCGCCGGTCGACGCTTGATCCAGCGCAGCAGCCGACCTTCTTCGTCCTCGCGCTCCTCGAGCACCTCGAAGCCGGTCTTCTCGAGTACCCGAACCGATGGCGCGTTCGTCACCAGGCATTGGGCCATCACCGCCTGAACGCCCGGACGCCGCAACAGCCAATCGACGAAGGCGCCGCCGGCCTCCGTTGCATAGCCGCGGTCACGCCAGGCAGGGAGCGTGGCGTAGCGAACCTCGACCAGTCCATCCGCGTCGGGCAGCGCGGTGCATCCGATCTGCCCCACCGCTTCGAGGTCGACTCGGTCGATGACCATCGCATTCCAGGGCTCGAGCTCGCCCCGATGCCGCAATGCGAGCACGTCAGGCAAGCCTTCGAGTCCGTCCCCGGGCCAGCCTGCGGACACCCGTACGGGGACGACTCCGGACTCCAGACGAAGGTCGAAGTCGAACTCCTCGAGCATCGCGCTCCGCTCGAGCGCAGCGGTCGGCGTCGGCACGATCAGCGTGCGCTCGGTCACGATGACGAAATCAGGTTCGGCAGGCGTGCTCACCGCGTCCTCCTCAACACCCCGTGCACCGCTTCACAGCGTACTCGGAGGCGCGCTCCAGGGTCCTGTCGCAGCCCGCGAGACTGCCCGAGCCGTCCAGCACACGTCAGCCGGCGATCGGTGGGAGAAACACCACCTGGAAACGGACGCATACGACCGGCATGGCGTTGCTCGGCAGCCGGCCGAGCTCGCGGCACTGGCGCTCGAACGCCCGCCAGTGCATCGTTCGCCAGTGCTCGAGCGACAGGTCACCCTCCCCTACGTCGACGGCGAAGTGCTCGTCGACCTGATCGAACGGCACGATCCGGCTCTCGACCACCTCGATCACGGCTCCGGGCCTCTCGTGTCCATCGCGCACCAGGCGCAGGTCGCCAGGACGTGGCGGTCGGTCCGCGCGCGCCTCGAGCGCCCACAGCAAGCTGGCCGCGGCGCGCTGGTAGCCGGCGAGCACGAGCTTGAGCCGCGCGTCGGCGACGTCCTGCTCGTCGGCGAGCAACCAGTCGGCGACGTCGCGATCGCTCGCGCTTGTCGGAGCCGCCGCCAGCAATGACGCCGCGAACGGCTCGGTCGAATGTGCCACGTCCATCGACTCGCCTCCCCGAGCTGCACGAGGAACCACCTCAGGTCTCTCGCGCATTGGCTGCGGCGATGCTATCGTCTCGCGAGCGGATATCGACGTACGAACGTCAGATCGGCGCGCATCATCCCTACGGACGTGAACTCGCGCCTACGAGCTCGAGCAGGGATGGCTCCACCTCGAACCGTTCCGCCTGACCAGCGACCAGTTGGTCAGCTGCGCCGCGCAAGGCGAGCACCAGACCGAATAGCGACAGCACGGCCCTGTCATCGTCGGCCGGACGCAACACCGCGACCAGCCGCTCGCGGAGCCGCTGCAAGCGCTCGCGTGCGCTATCAGCCGCGGGATGTGCGCTGGGCACGGGGCGAACGACGACACGGTAGCCCTGTGGCATCGCCTCGACGGCGTCGAGGAAGGCCACGACGACCGCCCGTCGATGCACCGTGAGGTCGATGTCGGCAACGGTCTCCACCGCCTCGAGCAAGCGGCTCGTAACGTCGTCTGCCAGGGCCTCGAGCAGGCCGTCCTTGGAGCGGAACTCGGTGTAGAAGACCATCGTCGAGCAACCGGCTGCACGGGCCAGCGGCCGCATCGACAGCGCCTCGAAACCCTCTGCCTCTAAGCGCTCGGCTGCGACCTGGAGCAGCCGCGCGCGCAGCGTGTCGCGCGCAGCGTGCTTAGCCTGTTCGTAGGCGGATGGCAGCTCTGACATGGCATGAGGCTATCACGCCGTCTTCCCTCCTAAACGCCGTATCGAAACTGCCCTCAAGGAGTTGCGCTCTTTCGCGCTGCAGGCCGCCACAGACACCAGTATGGCGGCGCTATCTTATCGACACGACGTTGCAGATCTGCATCAACGTTCTTGAAGAGCACGAGTGAGCGGTTTCACGCCAGCTTGCGCGAACTCATGATTTGATAAGCATATGACGATCCTGCCACGACCGAGCGGCGGCCCTCTCGGACGCGCTGAGCGCCTGCAGCGCTGGAGCGAGGAGGCGCTGCGCCGCTATGCGGTGCTCGCGGCCACCGAGCGGGATCCCGAAAGGCTCTGGGCCCTGGTCGAGGCCCACGTGACCCTGCACGGCCAGTCTGGCGTCGGGACATCCCGCCATACCCATCGGGCGTACCGCCGCGGCATCGTCGAGCTCGTCGCGCTCTGGCAGGACGTGAACCTGCTCCGACCTCAACGCGATGCCGGCGTGCTCTACGTGCAGCGCCTCGCGGCAGGCGACCGCGCACCGATCCTCGACGGGACTCCGACTGGACGACGCGGACGGAAGCCCAAGCGCGGGCCCCTCGCTCCCGCCACGGTCGAGTTGCGCGTTGCCGCGGCGCGAGCCCTCTACGCCGCTCTCCGTTGGGCCGGCGCGACGGACGCCGATCCCTTCCGCGACGTGAGCATCGGCCGGCGCGCCACCCGCGAAGAGGACCTGATGGCCGGCAAGGTCTACACGGAGTACGACTTGATCGAACTGCTCGCATGCGCGCGCGACGACGACGACCGGCTGCTGCTGCTGCTCGGCGCGCATGCGGGCTTGCGCGTGAGCGAGATGCTGGCGCTGCAGTGGGACGACGTCGCCGCGGGTGAACGGCGGCTGTTGGTGCGCGCCGGCAAGGGCGCCAAGGACGCCCTGGTGACGCTGACGCCGAAGCTCGCCGACGCCCTGCGCACGGCCCAACGCCTGTCAATGGCCCAGGGAGGACGGCTTACGGTGCTCACACTGCGCTCGCAATACGGTGTCTACCGCCGGCTCAAACGCATGTGCGACCGTGCGCAGGTGCGCTTCCGGGGCGTGCATGCGCTGCGTCATTCCGCTGGGACCAGGCTCTACCGCCAGACGCGGGACTTAGGACAGGTGCAAGACCACCTGCGTCACGCGACGCTCGACATGGCCCGGCGTTACGCGCGTTCCGACCGGCGCGTCCTCGAGCGCTCGCTGGAAGACTGGACGTAGACACGGCTTGTCGCGGGCGATGGGCCGTGCTAGATTGCCCGCAACCGATTGCGCTCTTCCCTGCTCTCGCGGAAGGAACCGGCCGTGCGGATGGTGACGCTCCAGGACCTCGCCGACAGGCTCGGTGTAGCCCGTTCGACCGCATCGCGCGCCCTGCGTGGTGATCCACAGATCTCGGAGACGACCCGGAGTCGGGTGCGGCGCCTCGCGCGCTCGCTCGGATACCATCCGAACGCCGCAGCGCGCGCTCTGACGCATCGGGCCGCCGGCGCCGTCGGGCTGGTCCTACCGAGAACGGCGACGTTCGTCTTCGCAAACCCCTACTTCGCAGAGTTGCTCGAGGGCCTCGCAGCGGTGGCCGAATCGGTCGGCTATCCACTGCTGCTGAGCGCCAGCCCAACGCCGGACTACGAGCTCTGGCTGCGCGAGGCCCGCGTCGACGGGCTCGTCACGCTCGGCTCGAGCCTCGGTGAGGCTGACGTCGAACGCCTCGAAGCGCTCGCTGCGCTTGGCGCCGCGGTCGCCCTGATCGGAGAGCCCGTCCGGCCCACGAGCCTCCGGGTCGTGCTGTGTGACGAGCGGCCCGGCATCGAGCAGGCGTGCGCGCGCCTGGCACACGACGGTCACGACGCCGTGGCGCTCGTGGCCGGACCCTCCCAGGCACCGTACGCACGTCATCGGAGCAGCGCGTGGCGCGACGCCGGCGAAGCGCATCGCCTCGAGTTCCTGCGCACCATCGCCGGCGACGACACTTTCGACGCCGGCCGCGAGGCTGCAGGTGCGTTGCTGCGCTCGCGCTGCCCGGCGTCCGCGTGGCTGTTCGGCAACGACCTCATGGCGTTCGGAGCGCTTCAGGCCCTCGACGAGGCCGGCCTCCGCTCGCCCGACGACGTCAGCGTGATCGGCTTCGATGACGTCATGCCCTCGGCTCTGATCGGTCTCTCGACGGTGCACCAACCGATCCGCGAGCTCGGCAGCGAAGCCATGACGGCCATAGCGGCGGAGCTGCGCCGTCAACCGCATGCGAGCACCGCGCTCGTCACCCGCTTCGTACCGCGGCGGACGACTGCCGCGCCGCCTCGGCGTACGCCGCACGCCAGCGAAGGAGGCCCGATCGACAGCGAACGAGAGGCGCAGGCGCACGCCCCGCCATCGCGCTCGGGTGCCGCACGGCGCCGCTGAGCGATCACTGCCGGCGTGCTGCCGCTGGTGGCGATCATCCTCGTGTTCCAGCAGAAGATCATCGGCCTCACCGCCGGTGGGGTGAAGGGATGACCGGAACCATGCCGGACGACGCTCCCCTTCGCGTCGGACTCGCGGTCGTCGTACGCGACGCATTCAAGGGCGACGCGTACACGCTCGCCGAGCGGGCCGACGCGTCGATCGAGCGTGAGGGCCGAGCACTCGGCTACCTCCGGGTGCCGGCGCCGGAGCTCGTCTCCGACGCCGCCGCCGCCGAGCGCGTCGCCTCCTGGGCGGCAGCGGCCGACCTCGACTTCCTCCTCGTGTTGCACGCCACCTTCGCGACAGGAGAGGTGCTCGCGCCGCTGGTGCGGGCGGTGCCTCAAGTCGGCCTCTGGGCGGTCCCGGAGTCCGCCGGCTTGCCGCTGCGACGTTCGGGTTCCGGGCCTGGACTGCGGCCGCTGCCGCTCAACAGCCTCTGCGGCCTCAACATGACCCTCTCGCTGCTCGACCACGCCCGCGTAGGCAAGCAAGAGCGGGTCAAGTGGTTCTGGGGTGCTCCTGGCAGCATCGACTTCCGACGTCGCTGGCGGGCCACGGTCGCTTCGGTTCGTGGCGTCCGGACCCTCTCGAGGGCGCGCGTCCTGCAGATCGGTGGCACTGCACCTGCCTTCTACGCGCTCGAGGAGCGCCCCGACCTCGCCGGCGTATGCGTCGACGCGATGCCTCTCGACGAGCTGTACGCTCGCATGCAGCGCATCTCCGAAGAGGCAGTACGGGAGAGGGCGCTGGCGTGGTCGCGGCGCGAGCCCGTGCATGGGGCGAGTGAGAGCGACGTGCTCGTTGCCGCCCGCACCGAGCTGGCGCTGTCCGCCATCGCTGCGCAGGGCGACTATCATGCGCTCGCTCTACGCTGTTGGCCAGAGTTCCCGGAGGCCTGCGGCGGCATGGCGTGCGCGGCCGTCGGGGCCATGGCCGATCGCCTCGTGCCTACGGCCTGCGAGGGTGACGTCATGGGGGCGCTATCGATGCTCGCGCTGCAGGCCGTCGCGGGTGCGCCCAGTGCCCTGCTGGACATCTCGGATCTCGATCCGCTTCAGGACCGCTTGCTGCTGTGGCACTGCGGGAACGCTCCAGCCGCCTTCGCCGGCCGGTCCGGCGCACGGCTGACGACCCACTTCAACCGTGACGGTGTCGGGGTGGTGCGTGACATGCACTTGGCGGTGGGTCAGGCCACGGGCTTCCGGCTCCTCGCTGGAGGCCGCTGCGCTCTCATCGTCAGCGGCACTGTCAGCGAGCCCTCCGAACCCGACGTCGACGGCGTGCGTGGCTGGCTGACTCGCCTGCGCTGGGACGGCGAGCCGCGGCAGGCGCACCAGGTGATGGCTCAAGTGCTCGACGAGGGGCTCCCCCACCACCTGGCGCTGGCCCCCGGCGAGCACACCGAGGCGCTGCACGAGCTGGTGATCCGCTTGGGAGGCCGCGTGCTACCCCCGGCACGGGTTCGCGACGCCTTGGTCGGTGCCCGCGAGAGCGGCCGATGAGCGACGGTGCCCGAGAGGTCGTGGTCGCCGCGGTCGGACTCGCCTGTCTCGACCACGTGTGGCATATCGAGCGCTTCCCGCCCGTGAGCTCGAGGACCCATGCCAGCGCGTACCGCTCGCACGGCGGCGGACCGGCGGCGACGGCAGCCGTCGCGGTCGCGCGCCTGGGAGGTGTCGCCATGCTCTGGGCCAGCCTCGGCGACGACCCGGCCGGCGACGATCTGGCACGCGAGCTCGAGGCTGAGGGCGTGCACCTCCATGCGATCCGGAACGCAGGCGGCAGGAGCTTCGTCAGCGCCGTCTTGGTCGATCGCTCCGGAGAACGGCATATCTTCCCCTTCCGCGGCGAAGCTCTGGCGGACGAACCCGCAGCGCTCGACTGGTCGGCCGCTACCGCGGCGCAGGCGCTGCTGACCGACGCACGCCACCCTCGCCTCTCGGCCCATGCCCTCGCCCTGGCGCAGCGCCACGGCGTGCCTACGGTCGGGGACTGGAGCGACCTGCGCCATTGGGAGCAGACCACCGCCGTCGACCACCTGATCGTCTCCGAAGAGTGCGCGCGCCAGGCTCTCGGCGAGGCCGATCCGAGCGCAGCGCTGCC
>SKMG01000457.1 GCA_007121175.1 Trueperaceae bacterium
CCTGCGGCCTGCGAAGCGCCGAAACCGCGTGTCGACCCGAGCTGCCATCGTCGCTCCTCGCCGCGTGGAGCGCCACGCGCTCGTCAGGATCTCGGCGCCGCCGGGGTCACGATACCGCAGCGTGCGAGCTCGGTCATTGCACGTGCGCGTCAGGCGTCTGAGGCGGTGTCCCGGCTCCATCGAGGGCCAGCCGAAGACGACCGCCCCTTCGCCGATCGGGCGGTCGTCTGTCATGTCGTACCGGGCGTTGTGCCAAGCCCATGGGTGCTCAGTTCGGTGGCGGTTGATACGCTGCTTCTTCGGACGATCTCCACGTGCGCCCGCACCCACACATGTCATCACTGCTTGCAGGTCGTCGAGTGTCCGAGCCGCCAGCGCGCCCGCCGAGAGTTCACTGCCAATCAGTCAGCCACTCGCTGAACTCGTAGATCTCCCCGGCTTGATCCACGATGATGGTGTGCGCCAGCTCGCGCAGCTCCGGCCGAACCGATTGCGTGAAGACCGGCAACGCCATCTCCACGGCACCGATGTGATGCTCGATCATCTCCCGCAGAAAACCGACTTCGGGCTCGTCGTACTCGGTCTCCATGCGCCGCATCATCATCTCCATGTCGTCGTGCATCATCCTCATCATCATCGGATCCGGCTCGGCGACGCCATACCATTCCTGCAGCCACTGCCGCATCTGCTCGATCTCCGGTCCCTGCGCCGCGATGATCGCCTCGGCCGTCTCGATGAGCTCACGGTCGTCGGTTCGCTCCAAGATCCACTCCGACATTTCGATGGCGCCCTCATGATGCGCGATCATCATAGACATGAACGCCACGTCGAACTCTTCGCCGTGAAGTTGCCTGAGTTGAGCCATCATACCCATCTCGTCCATACCGTGTTCCGGCATGGCATGGGCAGGCAGTGCGAGGGGCAAGACCAGGAGCGTACCCAACACGAACTCGATCGCTCGCCTCTTCATCTTCATCGTTTCACCTCCGGTGCGGAGTCGGGCGTAACCCACCCTAGCAGCCCCATGTAGATCCCTTCGTATGCGAACGAGCGGAGGACTCGTGCACGGTGGCGTCCACGGCGCCGCGACACCGATCGCCGACGCTGCCCTGTGGCGTCTCCGATGCTCAGGCGGCCTCGGCAACGAACGCCTCGCCGAGCCTGCGCTCGAGCTCGAGCAGTTTCTCCTCTATCGGCAGGCTGCGGTCGAGGGCGTGCACGGTGATGCGGTGCTCCTCGAGCGTGGCCGTAGCGGTACCGGGCATGAGGCTCACGCTCCAGGCGAAGGCGACCCGCGCGGGCGAGCTCTTCAACCGCAGCGGTACCTCGACGATCCCGGGATCGATCGGCAGTCCCGGGCTCCAGGCTCTGCGGGCCACGTCGACTCCGCCGGCGAACGCCTGAGCGAGGAACCACGGCACGAAGCGCGCGACGCCGCGCCACCGCAGGGGATTGGAGCCGGCCGGCAGGACGACGATGCTGGCGACCGCCGCGAGCGCAACGGCCGCTCCCGACACGATCCCCAACGGCGTCTCGCCTTCGGACACGACCCACCACATGGCCGCGAACATCGCGAGACGCGCGACGAACTGCCTCACGGCGCCCCCGATGCCAACGGCAGCAACCCGAGACCCACGGCAAGCGCTGCGAGCAGCAGCGGCGGGATCTGCAGGGCGAGCGGCACGGCGCGGAGCCGCTTACGCGCCGCCGCAGGCTCGAACGCCGCCCGCAACGCCACGCCGAGGTAGAGCGCCGTCAAGAGCGTTCCTCCTTGCACGACCAGCTGCCAGGGGATGGGACCGACCGCGGCAGCCTGCTCGAAGAGCGCCTTGGCCTCATAGCCACCGCTCGGCGGCAGACCGAGCAGCGTCCAGGCCGCGAGCGCGAACGCGAGCAGGGCGAGCGGGAGACGGCGCGCCACCCCGCCGAGCTCGCTCAGGGCGTCGCTGCCCGCCGCATGGATGAAGGCTCCGGCCGAGAGGAAGAGCGCCGCTTTCGCAAGGCCGTGCGACAGCGCCAGCGCCAGGCCGGGCTCGACGCCAGGGGTGATGCTCGCCCCGACGCCGCCGCCCGGGCCCGCTATGGCCAGCGGGACCGTCAGCAACATCAGCCCGAGCTGCGCCACCGTCGAATAGGCCAGGAGGCGCTTCAGCCGCCCCTCGCTCACCGCGTGCAGCGAGGCCCACACGATCCCGACCAGCGCCAGGAGACCGAGCGCGAGTCCAAAGGAGGGCAGCAGGACGTTCGGGAACGCATCGAACCACACGCGCACGAGCAGGTAGAAGCCGCCCTTGACGACGAGGCCGGAGAGCAGCGCGCTCACCGCGGGCAGGGCATGGCCGTGCGCGTCGGGCAGCCAGAAGTGGAGCGGGAAGAAGGCGGCCTTGACCATGATCCCGAGCGTCATGAGGCCCATGGCGCTCCAGGCCAGCGGGCCGCCTTCGAGCAGCCGGCCCAGCTCGTACAGCTCGAGGGTACCGTGGGCTCCGTAGAGCAGCGCGACGCCGAAGAGGAAGGCGAGCGATCCCACGAGCGTCGCGAGCAGGTAGACCAGCGCCGCTCCGATCGTGGCGCGCGTGCCCGGGATGCTGACGAGCCCGATGGCTGAGAGCGTGACCATCTCGAGCGCCACGTAGAGGTTGAACAGGTCGGTCGAGAGATAGAGCGCGTTGAGGCCGGCCGAGAGCAGCAGCCACAGCGACCAGAACGCCGCCGGGGGATCGACGGCGTGTTGGGACGGCGGGTCCGTCAACGACGCGCTGGCGTAGGCCGCTACGAGGAGCCCGACGCAGGCCGTGAGGAGCACCAGCGCAGCGCTGAGCAGGTCGGCCCTCAGCTCGATGCCCAGCGGCGCTGGCCAGCCGACGAGGTAGCGCTGCGGCCCGTCGCGCCGCACCGCTTCGAACACGAGCAGTGCCGGGAGGAGCATCACCACGCTGGCGGCGAGGCCGAGTGCGCGTCTGGCCCTTCCGGCGCCGGCCACGAACGATGCGACGGCCGCGGCGAGCGGCAACCAGATCAGCCAGGCGACGGCGGCGCTCATCGGTCGGCCCGGCCCTGCTCATCGCGACCGCTCTCGGAGCGGCCACGCTCGTAGCCGGCGCCCTGTGAGCGGCCGCCCTCGACCCGGCCGCCCTCGACCCGGCCGCCCGAGCCTTCGGCCCGCAGCCGGTGAAGGCCGCGGGCGAGCGCCAGGCCGGCGGCCGTCGCCGCCAGCGTCACCACGATGCCGGTCAGTGCGAGCGCGTGCGGCACCGGATCCGGTCCGTCGGCATGGCGGTGCGCGAGGCTCACGAAGAACAGCAGCGTGCCGCTGCCCATGACGTTCACCGCGATCAGCATGCGCAGCACGCCTGGCCGCGCCAGCACCTCCTGGAGTCCGAGGCTGAAGAGCACCACACCGGTGAGCGCGAAGGTGAGGAAGGTGTCCATTCAAGGCTCCTGCTCGGGCGGCTCGAGCCGCAAGTTGGAGCCGACCACCAGGCTGACCACGGTCAGCGCCACCGAGACGGCGATCGCGATCTCGAGCGCGATGACGATGGTGCGAGCACCCGCCCCCGGCAGCTCGAGCAGGCCGCGACCGGCCAGCAGCAGCGTCCCGGACAGCAATGCGAAGCCGGCGACGCCGAGCGACAGCAGCCAGCGCAGCGCGCGCCGCGGCAATCGCGAGACCGTGTGCACCCCCGCCAGCTCGAGCAGGATGCCGCCGGCGCCGAGCAGCACGCCGGCCTGGAAGGCACCACCCGGCGCATGGGTCCCGGCCCACAGCAGGTAGCCGGAGAAGACGAGCACGACCGGAGCGAGCAGGCCGACGAGACCAGAGAGCACCGGGCTGGCTGAGAGCTCCCAGGGGATGATCCGCACGTGCTGATGGGCTTGGAGCACCAGGACCGTGATCACCGCCAGCAGCAGGACCGCCGTCTCGAAGAACGTGTCGAGGGCCCTGAAGTCGAGCAGGACGGAGGTCACGCCGTGCTCGACGGCGGTGAGCGGCAGCGCCTCGCGCACGGCTTCGGCGAGGCCGGCGGCACGCGGTGGCACCTCGAGTAGCGCCGCGACGAGCGCGACCCCGACCCCCGCGGCGACGAGGAGACTCGTGAGACGCACCATCGAACGCGGCGTCCGTTCGACTCCGCGAACCGCGGCGATCTCGCGCGCCGCATCGAGCAGCAGCACGCCAGTGAGCCCGGCGCCGACCGCGGCCTCGGCCAGCGCGAGATCGGGCGCCTGCAGCCGCACCCAGGCCAGCGCCATCACCAAGCCGAAGGCGATGAAGAAGGCGATGCTGGTGAACAGGTTCGGAGTGTAGAGGCTCTCGAGCGCCAACACCACCAACAGGACTGCCACGCTCACGTCGAACACGACCTCAAGCCCGATCATGGGGCTCCTGCGCGCGCTCGAGTTCGAAGTGCGCCATCAGGTAGCAGGCGGTCGACCCGGAGAGCGCAGCGACGATCCACACCAGCGCCAGCTTGCCGATCACCGCGAGGCTCGTCGCCTGGAGCGCCAGCCCCAGCACGATCAGGCCCAAGCCCAGGCCATCGGCCTTGGTGAGCGCGTGCAACCGGCTGAACACGTCGGGGAAGCGCAAGATCCCCAGCGTCCCGCTCACGAAGAAGAGCACCCCGGCCGTCACGGCCAGCAGCGAGAGACCGTCAAGCACCATCGCGCGAGTGTCGGTGGATCGCGGCGTGCTTCACGAACACCGTGAGGACCAGCGCCGCCAGGATCGCAAAGATCAGTGCAACGTCGCGCAGCGGCGGACGATCGTAGGCCTCGGCCAGCAGCAGCAGCGCGGCGACGCCGGTGGTGCCGAAGAGCTGCGCACAGAGCATGCGGTCGGCCGCGGTCGGCCCGCGCGAGACCCGCACCAGGCCGGCCCCGATCGTCGCGAGCAACACGAGAGCGCTCACGACCAGGAACGTGCTCATCGTCCACCTCCCTGGGTGCTCCATGCCGTTGCCATGCATCGTCCTCCAGGTGGCTGCCCGCCAAGCGCTCGTAACCGCGTCCCGGACGTCGTGCACCTCGAGGGTACGCGATACCGGCCACTGCGCCATGTTGCTTCGCTCGCCACACATCGGGCGTGGGGCGGTCGGCCGGCGCCGCCCAGTGAGCCCAGCAGCCCGGAGCAGGCCAGCCCGCGCTGGGCCGTCGCCAGCCGCCCCCAGCCGCCCCCAGCCGCCCCCAACCGCCGGCAGCGGCAAGCGATCTCAGACCGGCTCTGAGGCCGGCCTGCCGCCGACGCTGACCATCCAGGTGATGCCGTGCCGGTCGACGCACTGACCGTGCCGCTCGGCCCAGTCGACGAGCTGCAGCGGCAGCTCGATCCGGCCGCCGTCCGAGAGGCCGGCGAACAGCCGTTCCGCCTCCGCGACGCTCTCGACGTCGACCAGGATGAAGGAGTTGTCACCGATCGTCAGCGGCCGGCCGCGGGACTCCAGCGCGTCGGTCGCCATCAGCACGTGCCGCTCACCGAGCGGCAGCGCGATGTGAGCGATCTTGTCGCGTTCGTCGGGCCGGGCACCCATGTCGTCCGGGAAGTCTCGGAACCGCAGCAGGACGTCGAACTCGCCGCCGAAGACCGACCGGTAGAAGTTGAACGCCTCTTCGGCAGTGCCGGGGAAGATGAGGTAGGGGTTGACCGACGTGACGCCCATGGCACCTCCGGGAACGGCTATCCGCCACGGCGCCGCGCCGTGAGATTCGGAGCACGACTCCGGCGAACGCGGCGGCACGCGATGAACCGCCATTCTGCAGGCGCATGCGCGCTATGCCGGTCGCATGCAATGCCGCTGCGCTCGGCGGGTTCCGGCTCGTGGTGCCGAGCGGGTCCCGACCATCGGGTTCGGTGCACTCAGCGCGCCGAGGGCGCTGAGGCTGCGGGAGCCGCAGATCACGCTACCGGCGTCGCACCACGCGCCGCAGACGCTATCGCCATGAAGACGAACGGGCGGCGGTCGGCGCTTCGAGGCGCGCTGACGACACTGCTGCTGATCGGGCTGGCCATGGCTGGATGCGGGCAGGCCCCGGGCAACCACGCGGTGCTGAGCGTGCGCATCGACGAGGGGCCCAGGACGCTCGAGGTCGGCTCGACGCTGGCCCTCGCGGCGACCGTCGTGACATCCGGCGGCGGCGCCGAGGCAGTCACCTGGACGAGCAGCGACGAGCACGTCGCGACGGTCGATGCCGACGGCGTCGTTGAGGGGATCGCGGCCGGCGCCGTCGACATCACCGCGACCAGCGCCGATGATCCCACCGTGAGTGACACCGTCACCCTCACCGTGGTCGACCCGATGCTGCTGATGGCGGACACGCTCGCCTCAGGCCGGCGGACGGTGCGGCTGCCGCTGCGTGGCACGGTCGACGTCACCATCGATTGGGGTGACGGTCACCAGAGCACCGTCACAACGAGTGGTGACGTGGGGCACTCCTTCGAGGCCGACGGGACCTACGCCATCCGCATCAGCGGCCACCTCACGCAGTTCGGCGGTGGGCGGCTCGGCTGGGGCGCCCTCGGCATCACCACGGTCGGTTCGTGGGGCGAGCTCGGGCTCACGAGCCTCTCGGGGGCGTTCAGCGGGGTCGAGCACCTCGAGAGCGTGCCCGCACTACTCCCCGCGACCGTCACGGACACGAGCTTCATGTTCAACGAGGCCTGGGCGTTCGATGGTGACATCGGAGGCTGGGACGTCTCGAACGTCACCACCATGCGCGCGATGTTCGCCGGGGCCGAGTCATTCAGCGGCGACCTCGGCCGCTGGGACGTCTCCAACGTGATCGACATGAGCGGCATGTTCGCCTTCACGCTGTCGTTCGATGCCGACATAGGCGCCTGGGACGTCGGAAGCGTGACCGACATGAGCGGCATGTTCGACTACTCCGCCTTCGACCGCGACATCGGGGCCTGGAACGTCAGCAGCGTCACCGACATGCGCGGCATGTTCGCAGTCTCGGTGTTCGACCAGGACATCGGCGGCTGGGACGTCGGCAGCGTCACCGACATGGGCTACATGTTCGCTGACGCCATGCGTTTCGACCAGGACATCGGCGGCTGGGACGTCGGCAGCGTGACCGACATGCGCTACATGTTCGGCTCGATCTTCGACTACGGGGTGGTCTTCGATCGCGACATCAGCGGCTGGGACGTGGGAAACGTCACCAGCATGCAGGGCATGTTCGAGTCGGCGGTACGCTTCGACCAGGACCTGGGAGCCTGGGACGTCGGCAACGTGACCGACATGAGCCGGATGTTCTTCGAGGCCGAGTCGTTCGACCACGACATCGGCGACTGGGACGTCTCGAAGGTCAGCGACATGACGCGCATGTTCACGCGGGCGCTATCGTTCGACCAGGACCTGTCACGCTGGTGCGTCGCGCGCATCCCGGAGGAGCCCGTCGGCTTCGACGCGGGGGCCCACTCCTGGACCTCGCCGCGGCCCCGCTGGGGCAGCTGCCCGGACTCCTGAGCGCGGCGTGAAGGCGGCGCGTAGCGTGCTACACTCGCTCCTCGTAGCGCTCTGACGCAACTGGCAGGAGGACGTCGTGCAACAACCACCAACCGTGCCCATGCCGCACTCGGTCGAGGCCGACGGGACGAACCCGGAACGGCCCACCGTCCGCGTGCATGGCCAACCGAGCGCCGGACTGGTCGACCTCTCCGCCGCGCTGCTCGAGCAGCTGTGCGCCAGCGACTACGAGCGGCGCGACGACGTCGACAGCCCGCGCCTGGTGCTCAACCACATCACGCCAGTTCGCCCCGCGCCTTTCCGGCGCAAGGCCCAGGCCACCTTCGTGGTCTCGCTGATGGAGCTGCCGCAGCTGCCGGCGGACCTCACGAAGTCGCTCTACCCATATCTCGTTCGCTCGCTCTCTAACATGTTGCTGGTCGTGGTGCCGGGTGACTCCGCGCACTTCCTCACCCCCGAGCTGGGTCATTTCGTCGAGCCCGAGGGGCCGGGGTTCATCGAGCGCCTGGTGGACCGGATCTTCCCGGTGGTCTCCTCGGTCTTGGTGATCGACAACGACTTCGTGCCCGATCTCGAACCCGAACTCTGGAACGGCGACGCGATCACCGCCGCGCTCGCCGACGCCGGCCGGCGGCTCGAGCAATGGGACCTGCTGCCGGCGCCCTTCCCGCTCGAGGACGTGCTGTCGCAGCGCGACCTCAGGCACGTCAA
>SKMG01000219.1 GCA_007121175.1 Trueperaceae bacterium
CGATGTGCGAGTCGGGCTGCTGCGAGGCCTCGAACATGAGGCTGAACACGGCCGGGTTCTCGACGTTGTCGCGGTCGCCGGTGTCGGCGATCAGGTTGAAGGTGCGCTGCTCGCCGCTGGCGGCCTCGGCGAACCACACTTCGCTGTGGTACGGGAGCTGGTTGCCTTCTTCGTCGACCATCCAGAAGTACGGGTTGCGCACCAAGATGAGCTGCTCGCCGGGGCGGTAGATGACCGGGACGAAGGCGCCCATGGTCACGATCGGGAGGTCCTCCGGCGGCGCCGCCACCAGCAGGTCGGCGTAGGTGCTCTCAGGGTTGAAGGCGGGATGGTGAGCGGAGCGCACGTGCTTGGGCACCGGCGAGAACTGCAAGTAGCCCATGTTGTAGAACGCGCCCACCGGGAATGGGGCACCGAAGTGCCAGCGGATCGTGTAGTCGTCGACCTTCTCGAGCTCGGTGACCTGGCCGCCGTAGGTCCAGCCGCTGGCGCCCTGCCAGGTGGGCACGCTGGGATCGAGGATGTAGTGCTCGTAGGTGAAGACCACGTCATCGGCGGTGAACGGGTGACCGTCCGACCAGCGCGCGCCCTCGATCAGGTACATCGTGAGCGACGTGCCGTCGTCGGACCACTCCCAGCTGTGCGCCAGATTCGGGGCGGGCTCGGGCTCCTCCATCATCCACATCGGGAACAGGTCGACCAGCCAGGCTTGCACCATCTCGTTGACGCCGAACCAGCCCTGGGTCTGGTGACCCCAGTCCCAGCCGGCGGTCGGCACGGCGAAGGTGTCGCGCCAGACGCCGCCGTGGTCACCGATACCGTCGACCAGCTGGCCGCGCTTGACGATGCGCGGCTCGCGCGGCAGGCGCTCCTCGATCGGCGGCAGCAGGCCCTGCTCCACGAGCGCGGCCAGTTCCGGCGCCTCGGTGTAGCTCGGCAGCGCTTCGTAACCGACGATCTGCTCCATCTGCAGTGAGCCCAACAGCGATCTGGAGGCGTCTTGAGCCAGGGCCGGCGAGAGCGCCAGCAGGCCGGCGAGCAAGACGACGGCGAAAGTCAGTGGCTTGCGGTGCATCGATGGTCTCCTCGTCGAACGTAGCAAGGGTCCGCCAGAGCGGACGACGACCCGGCAGCCTCGCAGACGTTATGGGGCTTACCTCCTATCCGGCTCGCCGAGAGCCCGACGCGTGGATCACCCACGGGTCGACGGGACGAGTTGTTGAACGAGCCTACGGTAGCACACCTGTCGTGTTAGCGTTCACACTGGTGGCCCCGAGACGATCCCCGAAGACAGGTTCCGCGGCGAGGGTCGACGCCGGGAGGGCTGGTCGCTCGAGGAGAGCGACCATCGAGGACGTCGCCCGACGCGCGGGCGTGTCGACGCAGACGGTCTCCCGGGTGATCAATGAGCACCGGAGCGTGGCCCCCGCCACGCGGGCTCGGGTCTCGGAGGCGGTCGAGCAGCTCGGCTACCGGCCGAACCGCGCGGCTCGAGCCCTGGTGACGCGCCGGTCGAACACCATCGGCCTGGTCAGCTTCAGCACCCGGTATTACGGGCCGGGCCAGATGCTCGTTAACCTCGAGGCGGCGCTGCGCCAGCGGGGCATCGGGCTGACGCTCGCGTCGATCGACGGCAGCTCGCTCGCCGAGATGAGCCGCGCGCTCGGCGCGCTCAGCGCGAGCGATCTCGACGGCATCGTCGTCATCGCGCCGGTGTCGAGCCTCGAGGCCCGTGCGATCGAGCGCCTCTGCGGCGACACGCCGTTCATCATGATCGACGCGCTGCCGGCCGAGCGAGTCCACTCGGTCGTCATCGACCAGCGGCACGGCGTCGATCTCGCGACCCGACACCTGCTCGAGCTCGGTCACCGCGCCTTCGCCGAGATCAGCGGCCCGCTCGAATGGCACGACGCCCGCTTCCGTCAAGAGGCCATGACGACGGTGCTGCACGCCGCTGGCCTCGAACCGGGACCGAGCGTCGAGAGCGACTGGACGGCGGCGGGCGGCTTCGCGGCCGCTCGCGCGTTGCTCTCGTGCGGCACCCCGTTCACGGCCCTCGCCGTCGCCAACGATCAGATGGCCCTCGGCGCCATCAGGGCGCTGCGCGACGGCGGCCTGCGGATCCCCGAGGACGTCTCGGTGGTCGGCTTCGACGACGTCCCCGAGGCCGCGTTCTTCGAGCCGCCGCTCACCACCGTGCGCCAGGATTTCGAGGCGCTCGGGCAGCAGAGCGTCGACTACCTGCTGGCGCTCATCGCACGTCCGGACACGCCGCGACACCAGCGGGTGCTCTACCCGAGCCTGGTGGTGCGCGCGAGCACGGGCGCCGCCCGCCCGAGGTAGCAGCGCCAGCGCGCAACGTAGCGCCTCATGTCGGCTCGCCAGCCTGCAGGATCAGCAACTCGCGGGGGGCGAGACGCACCCGGCCCTCGACCTGCCGGTCAGCGAGGAGGTCGTGGTGCACGCCCGCGGCCAGCGTCACCGCCTGCTCTGATTCGGTGTGGTTGAGCACGAACACCAGCGCGATGTCGCCGAGCCAGCGCTCGCTCACCTCGATGCCGGCGGCCTGCCGTGGCGCCGCTTCCAGCCCGGCGAGCTCGAGCAGCCGCGCCACCAGGGCTTCGTTGAGGGCGTCGTTGCCGAGCGTCCCGAGGTAGAGCGCCTTGCCTCGCCCGAAGGCGTTCATCGTGATCGCGGCCTGGCCGGCGTAATGGTCCTCGCCGTAGTGCGCGACGACCTCGGCGCCGCGCGGCGTCAGGATGTCGCACCAGGCGCTGCCCGCTGCGCCCTCGACGCCCGGGTACTCGAGCGTGTTGCTCTTCCCGGCGGGCAGCGAGTCGTAGTCCTCGACGATCACGCCGCACAGGCGCGCCAGCAACCCCGGCAGCGGTCGCTCGACCACGGCGTTGGCGTCGTCCTTGACCCCCGTTCTGGGCGTGACCAGGAGGGTGCCGCCGGCTTCCACGAAGCGCTCGAGGTGCTCGGCCGTCTCCGGTGTCAGGACGTAGAGGCTCGGCACCACGACCAGGTCGTAGCGGGAGAGGTCGGCGTTCGGCGCCACCACGTCTACGGCCAGGTTGCGCGCATGGAGCGCGTGGTAGAGCGCCTGGAACTGCTCTGGGTACGAGAAGCCTGGGTTGTGCGGCTGGATCTGTAGCGCGAAGCGCGCGTCGTACGAGAGCACCAGCGCGACCCTGGCCTTCACGCTCGAGCCTTCGATCTTCTGCCCGACGCGCGCGATCTCCTGGCCCATGCGCTTGATCTCGTGGTAGCGGCGACCGGGCCGCCCGTCGTGCTCCAGCAGCCCGTGCCAGTACTGCTCGGTGCCGTGACGCGCGGTTCGCCAGCGGAAGAAGACGATGCCATCGGCGCCGTGCGCGATCGCCTGGTAGGCCCACAGGCGCAGCTCACCGGGCTTGGGCATCACGCTCACCACATCCCAGCCGCCGGCGCCCGCCTGCTGCTCCATGACCCAGAAGTTGATCCCCTTCAGGCCGCGCATGGTGTCGTGACCGAGTGCCATGGTGCTCGGTTCGACCTCTGCCGCGATGTTCCAGAAGCCTCGCGGGTAGTTGTCCCACGAGACGAAGTCGAGATCGGCGCTGAGGTCGAAGTAGTCGATGAGCTCGTAGCGGAACCCCATGAAGTTGTGCGTGATGAAGTGCTCTGGGCAGTGCTTGCGCAGGATGTCGATCTGGAGGCGCTGGTACTCCACGTAGGCATCGGAGCAGAAGCGGAAGAAGTCGAGCGCCAGTCCGGGGTTGGGGACGCCGCCGGTCGACAGCGGGACGGGGATCTGGTCCCAGTCGGTGTAGACGTGGCTCCAAAAGGCGGTGCCCCAGCGCTCGTTGATCGCGTCGAGCGTTCCGAAGCGCTCCTTCAGCCAACGCCGGAAGGCGGGCGCGTCGTAGTCCCGGTCGCCGAACTCGTTGTCGATCTGCCAGCCGATGACCGCCGGGTGATCGGCGTAGTGCCTGGCCATGGTCTCGACGATGCGCGCCGAGTGCTCGCGGTAGGCCTGGTCGGTCGGGCTGTAGTTGCGGCGGTTGCCGTAGGTGACGCGCTGGCCGCTCGACCGAACGAGGAACGCCTCTGGGTGCTGGGTCATCAGCCATGGTGGTGGTGAGGCGGTGGGCGTACCGAGGACGACCTTCATGCCCTGCTCGGCGAGTCCGGCGATCGCACGGTCGAGCCAGCCCAGGTCGTAGCGGCCCTCCTCGGGCTCCATCCTCGACCAGGCGAACTCCGCCAGTCGAACGACGTTGAAGCCCGCCTCGGCCATCAGGCGGGCATCCTCGGGCCAGCGCTCCTCGGGCCAGTGCTCTGGGTAGTAGTCGACGCCGAAGTACAACATGGTCTGACTCCCTCCGGTGGTGGCGCCACCGCCGATGGCCGGCGACGCCTCTGGTACCGAGGCCACGTGCAGTCGCGGCCCCTCCCGCGGCGCCACCTCGGGTAGCGGGCGGTTCAGCCCTTCACCGAACCAGCCGTGATGCCGGCGATCAGGTAGCGCTGCAGCACGAAGAACACGACGAGCATCGGGATCACGCTCAGGACCGAGCCCGCCATCAGCAGGTCGAAGGCCGTTCGGCCTGGGGGACCCTGCAGCGAGTTCAGCATGATGGGCACCGTGTGCATAGGCTCCGAGCGGAGCACCGTCAGGGGCCACAGGAAGTTGTTCCAGGAGGCCATGAAGAAGATGATGCCCAGGCTCGCGAGTCCGGGCAGGGCCGTGGGCAGCACCACGCGCAGGAAGATGCCGAACTCCGAGGCGCCGTCGATCCTGGCGGCGTCGAGCATGTCGTCCGAGACCGAGAGCATGTACTGACGCATGAAGAAGATGCCGAAGGCGTTCGCGGCTCCGGGGATGATCAGCGGCCAGGGCGTGTCGATCCACCCGAAGGTGTTGCGCATCATCACGAAGAGCGGCACCAGCAGCACCGCGAACGGGATCGTCATCGACGCGAGCATGACGGCGAACATCGTCTTGCGCCCGGGGAACTCGAACTTGGCGAAGGCGTAACCGCCCAAGGCGCAGAGGAACACCGACAAGACCGTGGCCGTGGTCGCGATGTAGAACGAGTTCCAGAACTTCCGCAGGGCGTCGTAGCGCTCGAAGAGCGCCAGGTAGTTGGCAAAGGTGGGCTCTTGCGGGAAGAAGGTGCGGCCCGCGAAGATCTCCGGGAAGGGCTTGAACGACGACACCAGCATCCACACGAACGGGAAGATCATGAACACGCACAGCGCCGTCAAGGCCCCGTAGCTCGCGCCCTTGACGAAGAGATCACCGTGACCGGCGCGCATCAGCGGTCACCTCGACTGACGAGCCGGAACTGCACGATCGCCAGGACGACGATGGTCACGAAGTACACGTAGCTCATGGCGGCGGCGTAGCCGAAGCGCATGTTGGCGAAGGTGCTCGAGAAGATCTGCATCACCGGCGTCTCGGTGGCGCGCATCGGCCCGCCTCCGGTGAGGATGTAGGGCTCGGTGAACAGCTGGAAGGTACCGATGATCGAGAGCGTGACGGCGAAGAGGATGACTGGTTTCAGCAGCGGCACGGTGATCCGGAAGAAGACCTGCACCCGACTGGCACCGTCGACGGCGGCAGCCTCATTGACCTCAGTCGGGATCGTCTGCAGCCCGGCCAGCATGATGATGGTGTTGTAGCCCAGCCAGGCCCAGATCATCAGCAGCCCCAGCGAGATCCGCGCCCACCACATGTCGTCGAGCCAGGGAATGGGTGAGGCGCCGAGCAGTGTCAGCGCGCGATTGGCGAAACCGCTGTGGGTGTCGAGGATGAGACGGAACGTGAAGCCGGCAGCCACCATCGAGGTGAGGTGCGGCATGAAGATCAGCGCGCGCCACATGCCCTGGAGCTTCAGGAAGCCCCCGTGCAGCATCGTGGCGATGACGACCGCCAAGAACGTCATCAGCGGCACGTAGATGAAGAACAGCAGCAGCGCGTTCTGCATCGCGTTCCAGAAGATGCGGTCAGTGAACAGCCGGCTGTAGTTCGCCAGGCCGACCGGCCGCATGGCGCCGATCCCGCGCCACTCGTGAAAGCTCAGGTACAGCGAGAACACGATCGGGTAGAGCGCGAACACCGCGAACAGGATGAAGAACGGCGAGACGAACAGGAGCGGCCAACGATGGCGCCAGAGCGCACGCAAGGCGCCGCGCTTCCTGGCGCCGGCCACCCCAGGGGTGGCCGGCGCCTGAGTCGTGGTGCGAAGCTGGCTCATCCGGAGCTCTCGAGAGACCTAGCGACGTCCGGTGCGGGATCGGATCTCGCGAGCGGCAGCCGAGAGGGCCTCGCTGGCGCTGACCTGTCCGGTGGCGAACCGCTGGATCTGCTCCGCCATGAGGCCGTTCATCTCCTGGTAGTCGACGTTGTAGATGCCCGCCTCCGGGATCTCCTGCACGACGTCGGTGAAGATCCTGCGTACGACCTGGCCGCCGTAGTAGGGGTCGGGCTCACTGAAGTACGGATGGTCGTAGGCGGTCTCGAGGCTCGGGAAGATGTCCGAGGCGATGAAGGTCTGGACCTGGGAGGCGGTGCGCCCGAGGTGGAACTCCACGTACGCCCAGGCGGCCTCCTTCTGGGTGCTCTGCTCGAAGATCACGAGCGACGACCCGCCGTCGTTGCTGGCTTGCGAGCCGCCGGGTTCCCAGGCCGGCAGCCGGATGACGCCCCAGTTGCCGGCGGCGTCGGGCGCGATCCACGACTTGAAGAAGGTGCCCATCCACACGGCGCCGGGGTGCGTCGCGACGTTCGGCTCGTCGAAGTTGCGATACCAGGCGTCCGTCCACTCCTCGGCGTCGAGCGCCAGGCCGTCGTCCCAGAACCGGCCCATGAACTCGAGGATCTCGAGAATGCCCTCGTCGCGGTCGAGCAGCACGTTGCCGTCCTCGTCGATGTAGCCGAGGCCGCGCTGCCACATGAGGATCTCGAAGAGGCGGCCGCTGTTGCGGGCACCGGCCTGCTGCCACATGGGAACGCCGGTCTCCTCCATGATCACGAAGGCGGCGTCGTAGTAGTCGGCCCACGTCTCGATCCCCTCGGGATCCACGCCGGCCCGTTCGAAGATGTCGCGGCGGTAGAAGAGCGCCACCGGGCCGCTGTCGTTGGGCATGGCGTAGTAGCGTCCGTCGCGCTCGACGTGTCCCCACTTGAACTCGTTCATGAACGGCAGGTACGGCTCGACGCGATCGGTGAGGTCATGGAGGATGCCGAGTTCGAGGAACTGCCTCAGGTGGGAGTCTTCGATGTTCGAGATGTCGGGGAGCCCGCCTCCGGCGACGGCGGCGAGCTGGATCTGCTGGTAGGTGTCCGGGGTCGGCCTGAGGACGTAGTTGAGCTGGATGTTCGGGTAGTACTCGGCGAACTCGGCGTCGGCGAACGTGTCCACGCCGGAGCCCTGCCACGCCCAGATCTCGAGTGTGGCGTGGAGGTCGGGGTTGGGCTCGAGCGCGTCGGCCGGGGTCTGCGCCGCGGCGGCCCCGACCAGCAACAGCGCTATCAGCATGACGAGCAGTTGCGTGACGGTCTTGTTCATCGGTGCTCCGCTCTCGGTCTGTCTGTGATGCGTTCGGCAGCGGTCTGGGCGGGCTCGGCCCGTAGCGGAGCTACGGCGCTCCCGTGCTGCCGGTGGCTGGCGGGTCGAGCACGATCGATGGAGCAGGCGCTCACCCCCTCTGCCGGGTACTGCAGCGGGAGATCAGCTCGGGATAGAGCACCCGCTGGTTCAGCGGCATCGCGCCCTGTTCGATCAGGTCGACCAGGTACGCTGCACTCTCGCGGCCCAGCGACGCGAAGTCCTGCCGTACGGTGGTCAGCGGCGGCTCGAAGTACGCCGACTCGGGCACGTCGTCGAACCCGACGATCGAGATGTCCTGCGGTATCCGCAAACCACGCTCGCGCAGCGCCCGCATCGCTCCGAGCGCCATCTGGTCGTTGCTGGCGACCAAGGCCGTGAAGCGTGCGCCCGCCTCGAGCAGACGGCCGGCGGCCCGGTAGCCGCTGGTGGCACTCCAATCGCCCGCGACGCTCATGGCCGGGGCCAAACCCGCTTCGCCGAGCACGGCGAGCGTGCCCTGGTGACGTAGCTCGGCGCCGCTCCAATCGAGTGGCCCGGTGATCTCGGCGATCTCACGATGGCCCAG
>SKMG01000087.1 GCA_007121175.1 Trueperaceae bacterium
GGCCCCGGTGGCGCTGCGCGCGCTCGCGGCCGCCGGCGCCCTGGCGTTGGCGCCGCGTGCGCTGGCTCGCCTGACGCCCGAGCGGACGCTGCGGTTGGCTCCCGGACTGGCGTCGGTGGTGGCGGCGCGGGGCCTGTTCTTCGCCGGGTTCGTCTCGGTCGAGGTCTACCTCGCCCTGATGCTGACCGACCTGCTCGGCCTGTCCTCAGCGGTGACAGGCGCGGTGATCGCCTCTGGTGCCCTGGTGTGGGCTCTCGGCTCGTGGGCCCAGGCCCGACTCGATCGCGGGCGCGAGCCCGAGGCACGCTCGAGGCGCTGGCACCGCCTCGCGCGCCAGCGCGAGCGCCGCGTGCTGTTCGGCACGGTGGTCCTCTTCTCCGGACTGGTCACGCAGCTAGCGGCACTCGTGGCGGCCGGTCCGTCGGGCGCCGGGACAGCGGCCGCGCTCGGCCTGGCGTCGCTCGGCTGGCTGGTGGCCGGGCTCGGCATCGGCTTCGCGCACGCGGGCTCCACCGTGCTGGCGTTCGAGCGGGCCGAGCTCGAGAGCGTCGAGGCAGGCACCGTGTCCGCGGCCCTGCAGCTCGCCGACGGCGTCGGTGCGGCGATCGCGACCGGCGTGGCGGGAGCGCTCCTGGCGCTGCTGGCGCCGACGTCGGGGCTCGCGCTCGGCGTGGGCGCGGCCTACGCGGTCGGGATCGGCGCGGCCGGGCTCAGCCTGCTGGCGGCAGCCCGGATCGGCGCCCCGCCACTGCGTTCCAGCCCAGCAATGCCGTGATGATCGTGAACGCGATTCCCGAGAGCAACGGGATCGTCACGAAGCCGAACCACTCGATGTACTGGACGGTGCACGGAACGCCGCCACGGCACACGCCTGGCGGTGCGATCGACGGCACGCGCTGGATCAGGTAGTGGTACCAGGCGGTGAGCGCCCCGAGCAGCGCCAGCGGCAGCCCGTAGCGCCAGGCGCGCTCGTCGCGGCTGAACACCGCCACGGCCAGCACGCCGACCAAGGGGTACATGAAGATGCGCTGCCACCAGCACAGCGCGCACGGCACGAAGAGACGGACCTCCGAGAAGTACAGGGAGCCGGCCGTGGCGACGATGGCCACCACCCAGGCGGCGTAGGTGCGCGCCAGGGCGGGCGTCACGAGTACCCCGGGGGTCGCAGTGAGCGGGCCTGCGAGCGCAGCGCGCGCTCCGCTCCGGCGCGGTCATCTCCGATCCGGCCGGTGTTCAGCGCAGCGCCGCCTCGACGGCTCGGCGAATCTCCGCGAGGGTCGCGGAGGGCAGCGGCGAGCCGTTCACGACCACCGAAGGCGTGCCGCGCAGGTTGAGCCCGGTGGCGACGGCGCGGTCAGCCCGCACGCGCTGGAGGCTCTCGTCTGAGGCCAGGCAGGCGCGAAACGGCTCCGGTTCGATCCCGGGCGCGTACATCAGGGCCAACTCCTCGGCGCGGCGAGCGTTGTCGAGCTCACCCTGGGCGCGGTAGAGCGGCGGCTTCATCTCCCAGAAGGCGTCGTTGCTCTGCTGGAAGACGCACTCGCCGATGCGCGCGACGTGCTCGGAGGCAGGCCCCAGCACCGGGAAGTGGACGAACACCAAGCTCGCCTGGCCGGTGTCGACGAACTCGCGCTTGACCTCAGGCAGCACGGCCAGCTCGAACTGCCCGCAGGCCGGACAGCGGAAGTCCTCGAAGACCGCGATCACGACCGGGGCATCGGCCGCGCCGAGGCGCGGATTCTGGCGCAGGTCGAGCTCGGCTGCCCCTGAGGCGCCGAAGCGCGGCACGAGCACGATGGCCGCGATCGCGATCAGCGCGATCACGACCGTAGCGATGGTGAGCTTCTGCGGAGTCATGCGCGCCAGTGTACTGTTCTGCAGCAGCGAGCGGTCACGCGTGCCGATACGTCTCCCAGCCCAGGTAGTTCGAGAACGCTTCGTCGAGTACGCTCGCCGTGCTGGACTGGGTCATGGCGACGTGGTGCTCGAACCCGTGCTGGCAGACGTACCGCATGAGCTCCTGCAGGCGCGGGACCACGGCGACGGCATAGGTCCCGAAGGTCTCGAGCGGGTCGTCGGTGAGCTGGCCTTCGCCGACGTACGCGCGGATGACGCCATCGGCGTCGGAGGTCGTGACCCGTCCATAGGTCAGCGGTCCTGCTGGGGTCCGCCCAGCGAGTGCGCCGTAGGTGTTCTCGACCCCCAGGGTGGAGCCGAGGATCGGGGCGGTGGCGATCTTGCCGCCCGGGATGAAGCTCTTGGCCCAGTTGCCACAGTGGAACAAGACGCAGCGGTCCGGGTCGTCGGCGTAGTTGTTGTTCCAGTCCACCAAAGCGCTCGGCTTTCCGGATGCGAGCTGCATGGCGACCATGGTGACGACACCGGTGACGTCGACTTCGCAGGCGCTCGGGAGGAAGCCCTCGCTCATCATGCTCATCGAGGTGCAGACGTTGCAGCCCCAGTTCTGCTGCACGGAGGTCCAGCACTGGATCGCGGTCGCGTCGATCCGGTTCTCGCGCATCCAATCGCGCAGCGCGAGGTCGAGCCGCGCCATCTGCGTGAGGCGATCGCTGGGAACGCCAGTCGCCGGGAGGAAGGAGGTCATCTCCTCCACGCGCGCCTTCACCTCCGCAGCATCGCGGCCATAGCGCTCGGCAGCGCCGAGGATCTCGGAGAGATCGACCGTCGAGACGTTGATTCCCGCGCGATCGAGGATCTTCTCCGAGTAGCGAACGGTGTTGAAGGCTCCCGGCCGCGCGCCCACGGCCCCGACCCGCAGCCCACGGATGCCCGCCACCACCCGGCAGACTGCCGCGAACCGCCGCAGATCCTCGCCGAAGGAGGGATCGTCCGGATGGATGGTGTGGCGCGCGGTCAGGGTGAACGGGATGGCGCGCTGTTTCAGGTTGTTGCAGACCGAGATCTTGCCGCAGAAGGCGTCGCGGCGAGTCGACGGCGACAGCTGATCGAGCGAATCGGGATAGGCGTGAACGAGCACGGGGACGTTCAACCCCGAAATCCGCAGCGTGTCCACCACGGCCTTCTCATCGCCGAAGTTCGGCAGGCAGACGAGCACTCCGTGGATCTCCCGCTCGTGAGAGCGAAACAGATCGGCGCACGCCTCGGCATCCGCGTAGGTCTGCACCCCGCCGAGGTGGGTGGCCTGCTCGTCGAGGAGGATCGCCCTGATGCCTTCGCGCTCCAGGAGCTTCCCGATGTCGCTCCGGGCCTCCGTCACCAGGTGGTCTGGGAAGAACTCGCGGTTGCCGATGATCACGCCGAGCGTGACCTGAGAGTCTGGTTTCATGCTGCCGAGACCTCCATTCCTCGTTGGTGCTCGAGCGCTCGAGCCGTATCAGTCGCCGAGGTAGCGCCCATCTGTCGCTGCATCACACCTCCGGCGCGTGCTGCGCGCGACGGCGGGAGACGTCGGCGGCCCGACCTGCGCTGCCGAGGAGCCCGATGACGTGCCTGGTCTTCCGTTCGAAGAACTCGACGCCGTGCGCGACGAGTTCGTGGTACGGCGGGTAGCGGTCGTCGCCGACCTTCTGCTCGAGTTCCTCCCAGGCGTGCCTGGCGATCCCGGAGTAGAAGTGGACGTTGCTGATGCCGGCCGCGACGATGGCTGGGTAGATCGCATCAGGCAGTCCCGATCCGCCGTGCATCACCAGCGGGACTTCGGTGATCGCGGCGATCCTCGCGACGAGCTCCAGGTCGATCCTCGGCTCGCCGCTGTAGGGTCCGTGGACGTTGCCGAAGGAGATCGCCAGCGAGTCGACTCCGGTTCTGCCGATGAAGTCCAGCACCAGCTCTGGATCGGTCTCGTAGCCGGTCGGGTCCGCCGTGCTCCCCCGCACCGCGGAGCCGCCAACCGACCCCAGTTCGGCTTCCACGCACGCATCGAGTGCGTGCGCCAGCTTGACGATCTCCCGGGTCTTCGCGACGTTCTCCTCGAAGGGGAGGTCGGACCCATCGAACATGACGGAGTCTACGCCCAGCTTCACCGCTCGCGCGACCTGTTCGTAGCTCTTGCCGTGCTCCAGTTGCACCGCGACCGGAACCGCGGCGCGCTCCGCTGCGCTCAACAGCAGCGGCAACGCGAACTCCATCGGTATCCCGGCGAACACCTCAGGAGCCCAGCCCAGGGCGAGCGGAGAGTCGAGCGCCTCGGCCGCACGGATCGCCCCGAGCGTCATCTCGAGATTGCCTCCGAGCACGTGCGGGATCGCGTGACCGTGGCTGCGCGCGCTGCGCTGCAGCGCAGAGAGCTTGTGGATCATGGTGCGCTGCCCGACGTCTCACGAGCTCCTCGGTGCTGCGCATGCTTGTGCCGGAGCGCAGCGAGGTCCACGAAGCGCTCCCTGAGGTTCTCGTAGAGCGCCCGGTAGATGGCGTAGTAGTCCATGTACCGCTCGTGCAGTTCCTGATCGGGCTCCATCGGCTCGATGTACTCGGCCTTCTCCCGCGCGATCGAGTAGTCCGGAAACATGCCGACGGCCTTCCCGGCGAGCAGGCAGTCTCCGTACGGTGCGCCGATCCGGTTCTCGAGCAAGACCGTCGGTTGGTTGAACACGTTGGTGATGATCTGGCGCCAGAGAGTGCTCTTCGCCCCGCCTTCGTTCATCACGATCGGGAAGTTGAGCGTGCCGAGGTCGTGCCGGATGATCTCGTAGGAGTGCCACAGCGCATACGCGACGCTCTCCATCATGCCCCTCACGACGTGAGCCTTGGTGTGGTGGAGCGAGAGCCCGAAGATGACCCCACGTGCGTGAGGGTCCCATATCGGCGTTCGCTCGCCCATGAGATAGGGGAGGATCACCAGCCCTTCGCAACCGGGCTCGACGCGCTCGGCCTCGTAGTTCAGCAGGTCATACGCACTGACGCCGGCGATCTTCTCGATGGACACCTCGAGCGGCGAGAAGCTGTCCCGCATGTAGCGGATGAGCTGGCCTCCGGTGGTCGTGGTGGGGATGACCACGTAGGTGTTCTCCGAGTCCACCGTGTAGGCACAGTTGATCATCGTGTCCAGGAAGTTCCGGTTCTGGTGGATCACGCCGAAGTTCCCGCACGTGCCGAGGTTCATCTGGATGTCGCCCGGGTCGATGGCCCCGCCACCGAGCCAGCCGGCACAGGCGTCTACCTGTCCCGAGACCACCGGCGTCCCCGCAGCCAGCCCGGTCTGCGCGGCGGCCTCGGCGGTGACCGAACCGATGATGGCTTCGCACGGGGTCACGCTCGGGAGTAGCGACCGATCCAGGCCCACCCGCTCCAACAGCGCTTCGTCGAAGGTGTTCGCACGGATGCTGTACGCGATGCCGTAGAGGGGCCCGGAGCTGTAGTTGATGTTGCTGACGCCGGTCAGCTTGAACTTGATGTAGCTGTCGGTCGTGTGGATCATCGCGATGCGATCGAAGACCTCCGGGCGGTTGTTGCGCTCCCAGAGCACGTTGACCAGCGACGGATGATCTTCGAGCCGGTTGCCGGTCACCTCGAACAACCGTCTCTCGCCGATGCGCTCCTTGAGCCACGCGACCTCGGCCGTGGCCCTCCTGTCCATCAGGTTGTAGGCGTGGCAGAGCGGAGTGCCGCTGGCGTCGAGCAGCACCAACGAGGGCAGCGCGCTCGAGGTGGCGATCGCCGCGATCTCGCAGGGCCGAACACCGCTCCTGCTCAGGCACTCCCCGAGGATCTCGCAGGTGACCCGCCAGTAATCCTCGACCCGGTGCTCGGACCACGTGGGTCGGCTGGCGACGATCTCGTACTCCCGGAACGCGTATGCCAGGACATTCAGCTCCGCATCGGTGATGCAGCCCTTGGCCCCGCCGGTTCCATAGTCCAATCCGAGCAGGTACCTTGGCACAGCGCCTCCTCAAGCTGGTTAGGGATGTGCGTGGCACGACTATACCAGGCTGCCTGCCGGGCCCGGCCGAGGTGGGCCCGCCAGCGGCAGTGCCGCCGGCCGCGGCGCAGCCGAGGAGTGCCTGGTATCGCAGCTGCCGCCGGCCGCCGATCCCCGTGTGCTCGGCGGCGTGTCGCGTTCCGTCGGAGCCGCGCGGCACGACGCTGCTAGACTCTCACGTACCAGCACGGCGCCGCGTCTCGCACGCGTGCGCCGTCGGTCCCGGTCGCTGTGGATGCCCGACCGGTGTTCGAGAGAGGAGCCGACATGGCGTTCGATCTGCCCCCACTGCCCTACTCGTCCGATGCCCTCGAGCCGCACGTCGATGCACGCACCATGGAGATCCACCACGGCAAGCACCACGCCACCTACACCAACAACCTCAACGCAGCCCTCGAGGGGTACAGCGAACTCGCCGACCGCAGCGCGGAGGAGCTGCTGCGCGGCTTCGACGCCCTGCCGGCCGACATCCAGACCCCGGTCCGCAACAACGGCGGCGGCTATGTGAACCACAACCTCTTCTGGGAGATCATGAGCCCAGACGGTGGCGGCTCGCCCAGCGGCGAGCTGGCCAGGGCGATCGACGGCGCCTTCGGTTCCTTCGACGACTTCAAGAGCACCTTCGAGGACGCGGCCATCAAGCGCTTCGGTTCCGGCTGGGCGTGGCTGGTGGTCGACGGCGACGGAGCCTTGCAGGTCTACTCGACCGCCAACCAGGACTCGCCCCACATGTCCGGACACGATCCGATCCTCGGACTCGACGTGTGGGAACACGCCTACTACCTCAAGTACCAGAACCGGCGGCCCGAGTACGTCAAGGCCTTCTGGAACCTCGTCGACTGGAACGCCGTGGCCGCCAAGTGGGAGGCGCTCAGGCGCTGACGCAACGCCCGTGACGGCGCCCCGAGCGCGTCACCGCGCTGTGGCGCCAGCGCAACCGGCCGGCTACCCCGTGGCGCCGGCCGGCTTCACGTGGGTCCGGGCCCACGTCGCCGATGGAGGCGTCCGGGGCCGGCGCTAGCCTCGGGGCATGCCCTCGAGGTCGGTCGTGGCACGGCCCGTCCCGTCGTTCGACGCCGTCGTCACGACCGTGCTCCTCGCCGTCTGCCTCAGCGTCGGGCTCACGGTCGGGATCCCGCGCCTCGCGCCGCGCACCGCGGCGCCCGCACCGATCGAGCGAGATCTGGTGGTGCACGTGCACGGCGAGGTGCTGCGGCCGGGTACCTTCGAGCTCCCCTGGGGTTCGCGCGTCGCCGATCTCCTCGCTGCCGCGGGCGGCCTGACCGCGGCAGCCGATCCGGGCCTGGTGGCGCCCGCGGCGATGCTGACCGACGGTCGCACCGTGGTGGTGCCGACGCGGGTGGCGCCCGACGGCGAGCTCGGCCGCATCGACGTCAACACGGCCTCGGAACGGCTGCTCATCACGCTTCCCGGGGTAGGTCCGGTCACCGCCCGGCGGCTGATCGAGGGCCGCCCCTACCACCGGCTCGAGGACTTGCTGCGCGTGCCCGGCATCGGTCCCGCGCGGCTCGAGGCGCTGCGACCCCGCGTGACGCTATGAGCGTGGGGCGGCGGCAGGCCGCGTCGACAGCGCCGGCCTTGCCGCGGACTGCGCGGTAGTTCATGCCGCAGGCGGCGCCGTGGTCCCTGCGGGACGTCCCGTGGGCCTATCCGGCGACGCTCGGCGTCGTCGTCGGCTGTGCGCTGACCACCGCACCCGAGCCACTCCTGCCGGTCTCGCCGCTGGCGCTCGTCACGACAGCAGCCGTCGCGCTGCTGCTATCGGCGCTGGCCCTAGCGTTGGCCAGCGGCCCGCTGGCGCCGAGCGGCGCTCCCGGCGCGCGCTTCGCGCTGCTCCTCGCGGTCGCCTTCGTTGCGGGGGGGCTGCGCGGGTCGATGTGGGCGCACGCTACCGATCCGTTCCACGACCAGCTGGGTCAGACCGTCACCTTGAGCGGTCGCTCTGACGGTGTCATCGTGCGCGTCCCTGGGCAGGGCAGCGTCTTACTACGCGGCCTGCCGGTCGCGAGCGGCACGGTGACGCTGCGCGGCACGCTGCAGCCGCTCGCCCCGCGCCGGAACCCCGGCGGCTTCGACGAGGCCGGCTTCTGGCGGCGGCGCGACGTGCACGCGGCGCTGCGGGTGGAGTCGCTGCTGGCGCACGCCGAGCCGACGGGTCTGGCGGCCGCACGGGGAGCGCTGCGAGAGGGCGTGGTGTCGGGCCTGGAGGGAC
>SKMG01000420.1 GCA_007121175.1 Trueperaceae bacterium
CCGGCAGGACGGTAGCTCGAAGCGGCAGGCTGTGGCGGTCCGGCGAGCGAGGCATCGCCCGGACGCCGCAGCGCCGCGCCACTCCGTATGATCGGGAGATGGCCGAGCGCCCCACCTTCGACGGCTGGGATGCCGTCCCGCCCGGACTGCGGCCCGCCAACGACCTGCGATTCGAGGGGCTCGAGCCGCGCGGCGACCCGGTCGCGCTGCTCCGCCATCAGGGGCGCACGATCGAGCTGTACCGGGCGGCTGACGCGGCCCCGCGTGAACGCGCAGCGGATATGGGGAGCTGGCGAAGGAGCCTCGATCCCAGCCTGGGAGAGCATCGCGAACAGCGGTCGGGACCGCGCCGCAACCGACGCCCGGTCGCAGCGCTGCCGGCGCATCCTGCGGTGCCAGGGCGAGCGCCCGGCCTGCGCGAGGTCGCGCCGCCAGACGTCGATGCCGCCTGCGACTGGATCCGGTCACTGCTGCTGTCTGACTTCGTCGTTCTCGACACCGAAACCACTGGCTTGGGGTACTCCTCTGAGGTGATCGAGATCGGCATCATAGGGCCCAACGGCGAGGTGCTGCTCGAAACGTTGGTCCGCCCCAGGGCGGGGCTGGTCCCACCGGCCGCCACGCGCGTGCACGGGCTCAGCATGGCCGATCTCGCAGAGGCTCCGACCTGGGACGAGGTGCACGACGCGGTCTTCGCCCTCACGCGGGGCCGGCGCGTGATCGCCTGGAACGCCCCGTTCGATGAGCGCATGGTCCGCCAGTCCGCGACGCGCTGGGGCCGACGCGAACGGATCAGCGGCTTCGAATGCGCCATGCAGGCGTATGCCCGCGCTCGCGGACTGCGCCGTAAGCGCGCCACACTGGCACGGGCGGCGGCTGAGATGGGCGTCCTGGAACCAGCCGGCCAACGCCATCGCAGTTGCGATGACGCGCGGCTCAGCCTCAAGGTCTTGATGCGCGCCGCCGGCCGCGGACGCTAGGGAACTTCGAGCCTCATGGTCCGTCTCGAGCGATGCGAGCGCTGGCTGCAGCTCCGCGACTGATCCGTAGGCAGCTCGACGGCCCTCGCGTCCTCGGGCCGGTTGGCGTCGAGCAGCGCATGTGCCGGCAACGACGCCGTATCGACGGCCATGAGCCCGCTCCGACGTCCCGAGCAGCACGGTGCTGGCTCTGCCCGGGTCGTGTGTCAGTGTTCGGTGCTGCGCCGAACCTAGGATGCAGTGCTCGTCGTGGCGCCGAAGCCCTCGCTGATGGGACGCGAGCGAGGCGCCAGGAGGGACGCGATGCAGGGCTGCCACAGCGTCGTTCGGGTCGCCGTCGCCCTATGCATCGGCTCGTGTGCGCCGTGGCGTGGGCGGCTGCGCCGCGGGTGCAGGTTGAGGTCGGTCAGCAGGACGTCTTCGCCGCGCTCGCAGCTGCCTACCGCTCGGTGCTCAGGCTGCGGCGAGACACGCCGGGGGCCCGTGCCTTCGCTCGCTTCGCCAGCTCGCCCGCGGGGCAGCGCAGTTTGATCGAGGCGGGGCTACTCCCCGGCGCACGCGATCCGAAGGCCGCCGCTGCGATGAAGCCGATCAACCGGCGCTTCTGACGAGCTCAGCATGCTCGGCCCCGGAGACGTCACCAACATCCAGTCATCGCGAGCGCCCGTCCGGACCTCGTCTTCCTCGGCGCTAGCTCTTACGCTGGGCTTCTACCAGATCAGTGTTCTCGACATCGGACGGTAACTGTCGCCGTTCGTGCCGGGCGTCGCTGCCGACACGCCGCGCGACCTGCTCGTGCTCGACGAGCTCGGTCCGCTCGAGTTCCAGCGCTGCGCGGGCTTGCTGGAGGGCCTCGCTGCCGTCGATCGGCCGCATCGCGCAGTGGTCTTGCACCGTGGTGCGGCCCTCCTTGCTCGATGTAGCCCTGAAGCGCTGGCCCGAGTCCGTGGTGATCGACGTCGAGGACTGATCCTGAGTGTCGGCCGTGTCGTACAGAGCGAGGGAACACCGGCGGCCGGGCGAGCTCGACGCGCGCGGTGGGCGGGGCGCTGTTCGGATCATCGCGACAGCATTCGCCCCTAGCCTCGCTCGCTCCGAACCGGGTAGTATGAGCCCGTCACACATGGGCCGCTCGGGCCCCCCGCAAGGCGTTGCCTCAATCCAGGACCGCCCGTCGGTCTTGCACGGCGGGGCGCGGCGGCCTACGGCAAGGGAGGTGACAGGATACTCAGCACGTGAAATCGTCTGCATCGGTGAGCGAACCGCCTCCGGCGGTCGCCGTCGTCACGAGAGGAGATCAAATGCGCAAGATCACGTCCGCCTTCCTCGCATCGCTACTGGTGGTGTTCGCCTTGGGCTCGACCGCCCAAGCCCAACCGACCGAGATCCAGTTCTGGTACGCCCTCACCGGCCCGCTCGCTGAGCACACGCTGGCTCAGGTCGAGGACTTCAACGCCTCCCAGGATCAGTTCAGGGTCGTGGCCGACTTCACCGGCTCCTACGACGAGACGATGGTCGCCGCCATCGCCGCCTTCCGCGCCGGTACCGCCCCGCACATCGTGCAGATGTTCGAGGTCGGCACCGCGACGATGATGTACAGCGGCGCGATCAAGCCGGTGTTTGAACTGTTCGAGGAGACCGGCGTGCCGTTCGAGCGCGACGTCTTCCTGCCGGCGGTGGCTGGTTATTACAGCCTGCCTGACGGCTCGATGATGTCGATGCCCTTCAACAGCTCGACCGCGGTGATGTGGGTCAACGACGACGCGCTCACCGCCGCCGGCATCGATCCCGAGACAGTGTCGCTCGAGACCTGGGAAGAGGTCTTCGAGGTCGCCCAGCAGGTCGTCGACGAGGGCGGGGCCGATTGTGGTTTCTCGATGGCCTGGCCTACCTGGACCCAGTTCGAGCAGTTCAGCGCCGTCCATGACGTCCCGCTCGCCAGCCTCTCCAACGGCATGGAGGGCCTCGGCGCCGAGATGATGGTCAACAGCGAGCTGCACGTCCGCCACATCCAGAACCTGGTCGACGCGCGCGCCTCGGGCGCCTTCACCTACGGCGGCCGCGGCAACGCCGGTGACGGGCTCTTCGTCTCGGGCGAGTGCGCCATCGTGCAGGGCTCCTCGGCGCTGTTCGCGCGCGTGGACCGCGAAGCCGAGTTCGACTGGACCATGCACATGCTGCCCTACTACGAGGGCACCCCCAACGCGCCGCTCAACTCGATCATCGGCGGAGCGAGCCTCTGGGTGATGGATGAACCGGGCCGCACCGACGAAGAGTGGCAGGGCATCGCCGAGTTCTTCGCCTTCCTCGCCACCATCGATCAGGCCGAGAAGTGGCACGTCGACTCCGGCTACCTGCCGATCCGCTTCGGCATCTACGAGCGGCTCATGGAGGAAGGCTTCTACGACGAGAGGCCCCACCTGCGGATCCCCTACGAGCAGCTGACGCGCGGTGAAGCGACGGCCAACTCGAGCGGCATCCGGCTGGGCAACCTTCCTCAGATCCGCGCGATCATCGAGGAGGAGATCGAGCTCGCCTTCGAGGGGCAGCAGACGGCGCAGCAGGCGCTCGACAACGCGGTCGAGCGCAGCAACGTCGTGCTGCGCGCCTTCGAGCGGGCACAGCGCTAGGCTTTCGTCATCCGTCCCGGGGACGCCGGCTCTGACCGGCGTCCCCGGCCAAGGCGTCCCGAACTCCGCTGGACGCACGTGCCTCCTGAGGGGATCCCATGCGACGGCGCACCATCTTCCGCGGCAAGCTGCTGCCCTACCTGCTGCTCGCCCCCCAGCTCGCCATCACGGTCGTCTTCTTCTTCTATCCGGCCGGCCAGGCGGTCTGGCAGTCGCTACTGATCGAGGACCCCTTCGGGCTCTACAGCGAGTTCGTCTGGTTCGAGAACTACCAGATCGTGCTCTCGAACCCGCTCTACCTCGAGGCAGCCCGGGTCACGCTGATCTTCTCCGTCGCGGTGACGCTCTTCGCCATGGCGCCTGCGCTGCTGCTGGCGCTGATGGCCGATCAGGTGATCCGAGGTTCGTCGGGCTATCGCACACTGCTGGTATGGCCCTACGCCATCGCGCCCGCGGTGGCGGCGGTGCTGTGGCTGTTCATCTTCCACCCGAGTATCGGTCAGGTCGGCCAGGGTCTGCGTGCACTCGGCGTACCCTGGGACTATCGTCTCGACGGCGGCCAGGCGCTCGGCCTGGTCATCTTCGTGTCCGCCTGGAAGCAGGTGAGCTACAACTTCCTGTTCTTCTTGGCCGGTCTCCAGTCGATTCCCAAGACGATCGTCGAGGCGGCCACCGTCGATGGGGCCACGCCGACGCGGCGCTTTGTGCAGGTGATCTTCCCCCTCTTGTCACCCACCACCTTCTTCCTGCTCGTCGTCAACATCATCTACTCGTTCTTCGACACCTTCGGCGTGATCCACGCCATCACCCAGGGCGGTCCCGGACGTGCAACCACCACCCTGATGTACCGCCTCTATCGTGACGGCTGGATCAACCTCGATCTCGGCGGGTCGTCCGCACAGTCGGTGCTGCTGATGAGCGCCGTGATCCTGCTGACCGTCATCCAGTTCCGCTTCATCGAACGGCGGGTGCACTACTGATGACCACGATCGGGCAGAACCGCTGGCTACCACACGTGATCTTGATCCTCGGCGTCATCGTCTTCGTCTTCCCGATCTATCTGACGCTGATCGGCTCGACGCACAGCGCGCCGGTGATCGCCCGCGGCGACATGCCGCTCACGCCCGGACCCCATATCATCGAGAACTACGAGCTCGCGCTCTTCAGTGGCGTCGGAGACCGCGTTCGGGGCACGCCGGCCACCTTGCTGCTGCGCAACAGCCTCTTCATGGCACTCGCCATCGTGATCGGCAAGATCCTCATCTCGCTCCTGTCCGCGTTCGCGGTGGTGTTCTTCGAGTTCCCCTTGCGGATGTTCTTGTTCTGGATGATCTTCATCACGCTGATGCTGCCGGTCGAGGTGAGGATGATTCCGACCTATGCGGTGGTGTCGAATCTCGGCATGGTCAACACCTTCGCCGGACTGACCATC
Organism: Trueperaceae bacterium; assembly: GCA_007121175.1. Classification (GTDB taxonomy): domain Bacteria; phylum Deinococcota; class Deinococci; order Deinococcales; family Trueperaceae; genus CSSed10-48. The sequence continues at coordinate 5,043 of SKMG01000420.1, forward strand.
CCACTCATCGCCTCGGCAACGGCGACACTGCTTTTCCGGCAGTTCTTCCTGACGGTGCCCGACGAACTCGTCGATGCCTCGCAGATCGACGGCGCTGGACCCATGCGCTTCTTCTGGAGCGTGCTCCTGCCGCTCTCGCGAACCAACATCGCGGCGCTGTTCGTGATCATGTTCATCTACGGCTGGAACCAATACCTGTGGCCGCTCATCGTGACCACGAGCCGCGAGCGCGAGACCATCGTCATCGGCATCGTGAAAATGATCGGCAGCGGAGAGTCCGCCACCGACTGGAACATGCTCATGGCCATCGCCGTGCTGGCGCTGCTGCCGCCGGTCCTGATCATCGTGCTCATGCAGCGCTGGTTCGTGAAGGGCCTGGTCGAGCCGGAGAAGTGAGCCCAGACCCTAGCAGATCCGCGGAAGCTGCTCCTCGATCGGCATCTCCAGCACGCGACGGCTGCCATAGGCCGTCTCGACGAGGGCAACGCCCTCCGGCCGCCTGACGATGTCGCCGATTATGGCTGCTCTTCGCCCGTACTGATGGGCTCGCATGGCGGTGAGTGCAGCCTCCGCCTCGTCCGGAGCGACGATTACCATCACCTTGCCCTCGTTGGCGGCGAGCATCGGATCGATGCCGAGCATCTCGCTGTACTGCTCGACCAGTTCGTTCATGGGCACACGGGCGTCGAAGACGCGCAGGCCGAAAGCCTGCCGCCGGACCACTTCGTTGGCGACGGCCGCCAGCCCGCCGCGGGTCAGATCGCGCATGAAGCGCACGTTCGGCGCAGCCCGGCGCACCGCCGCGATGAGGCCGTTGAGCGGCGCCACATCGGATTCGAGCTCGACCGAGAGGTCGAGCCCTTCGCGTCGTGACATCACGGCGATACCGTGATCGCCGAGGGTCCCGTTCACCAGGACCTTGTCGCCGGGCCTGACGACACCGACGCCCAGGTTCACCTCGTCGGGGATGAAGCCGACGCCGGTGGTGTTGATGAAGATCCCGTCGCCGTGTCCGCGCCCGAGCACCTTGGTGTCGCCCGCCACGATCGCCACGCCAGCCTCGTCGGCCGTGTGCTTCATCGAGCGCACCACCCGTTCGAGCTCAGCCATGTCGTAGCCTTCCTCGAGCAGGAAGGCCACACTCATGTAGGCCGGAGTGGCCCCCATCACTGCCAGGTCGTTCACGGTGCCCGCGACCGCCAGGCGCCCGATGTCGCCCCCCGGGAAGAAGGTCGGCTTCACGGTGTGCGAATCGGTGGCCAAGGCGATGCGCCCACCAGGGTTGGCGAGGACGGCCGCGTCATTGAGCTCCTCGAGCGGCGCGCTGCTGAAGGTCGCGACGAACAGCTCCTCGATCAACTCGAGCGTGAGCTTGCCGCCCGAGCCGTGGCTCAGGCGCACCGTGTCGTAGCGCGAGGTAGCCGGCGCGCGCGCCGCGAGCCGATCGCTAGACGGCTTCGACATGGAGCGTCTCCCGGTGCATGCCGTAGGTGTGATACGCACGGCAGGTGCCCTCGTGACTCACCATGCACGGCCCGTACGGGCTGTCGGGCGTACATCGGCTGCCGAAGGCGGTGCACTGGTCGGGGCGGATCTGGCCGAGCGTCACCTCGGCGCAGCGGCAGCCCTGCGGGTGCTCGGCGCCGCGAAGCACGACCGGGTCGAGTTCGCCGGAGAAGCGCCGTGCGGCGCTCGCCGCCCGATACGGCTCGCGTAGCTTGTAGCCGGACGCGGGGATCTCGGCGATTCCGCGCCAGCGGATCGGAGCGAGCTCGAACACCTCGTCGAGCTCGAGCTTGGCGCGCGCGTTGCCGTCGTACTTGACCAGGCGCCCGTAGGGGTTGGCGACCCTGGGTGAGCCGTCTGCGATCTGCTCGAGCAGCGCGGCGATGGCGGCGAGGACGTCCACCGGTTCGAAGCCGCCCGCCGCGCAGGCGATGCCGCGGGCTGCCAGCGGCTCGTACACGCGCAAGCCGGTGATGGTGACCGCATGTCCCGGCAGGATGAAGCCTTCGATGTCGAAGCCGTCGAGGTCGGGGAGCAGGTACGTCGCCGGCGGCGTGTAGTAGTTGGCCTCGATGATGGTCAGATTGTCCGGCACGCCCCGCCTCAGCATCGCCGCGACGGCCACCACGGTCGTCTCGAAGCCGACCGAGAAGAACACGACCTGCTTGTCACGATGCTGCTCCGCGATCCGCTTGGCGTCGAACACGCTGTACACGGCCCTCACGTCGCCGCCGCGCGCCCGTGCGTCGAGCAGGCTCATGCGTACGTCGCCACGCCGCTCGCCATCGAGCGGAATGCTCCCGGGCACCGCGAGCATGTCCCCGAACGACGTCAAGATGGTATCTCGCCGGAGCGACAGCTGGATCGCCAGGTTGACGTACTCGGCGTCGCACACGCACACCGGGCAGCCAGGCCCGGCCAGGACGCTGACGCCCTTCGGCAGCAGGGCACGCAGCGCATAGCGGCCCATCTCGTGCTCGTGCGTGCCGCAGATGTGCATCAGTTTGACGGAGCGGCCTAGGCCGCCGGCGATGGATGCGATCCGCCGCTGTAGGCTGGCGACGAGCGCCGGCGCCTTGTAGACCTCGGGCTGGAAACCGGAGGCGACGCCGCCGAGGACGTCAGTCACCGGGCCGCTCCAGGTACTGCGTGATCAACGCGAGGTTAGCAGCTGCATCTTCCGGCGCGATCTTGTCGATCGCGAAGCCGGCGTGCACCACGACCCAGTCACCGGGCTCGACGTGCTCTACCAGACCGATGAAGCACTGATGCAAAGCGCCAGCCAAGCGGATCGTGCAATGGTCGTCGTCGAGGACCTCGACGACTTCGTGCGGAATACCCAAGCACACGGTCAACCTCCCGGCAGACAGGCGGCCAGCGCCAGCTGGCCCAACGACACCCCTCCATCGTTCGACGGCACGATCCGGTTGCACCAGTGCGGAATGTCCGCCCGATCGAGGTGAGCCCGGGTGCGCTCGACGAGTAACGCGTTCTGAAACACGCCGCCGGAGAGCACGACCCGCTCGAAGCGAACGGTGGCCTGCAGGTCATGAGCCGCCTGTGCCACACCTGCGGC
>SKMG01000292.1 GCA_007121175.1 Trueperaceae bacterium
TATCGCCGGAGACGAGCCGCTTCTGCGTCGAGCTCGCCCGCACCGCGCGGCGCTTTGGTACCCGCATTTCGTTCGACCTCAACCACCGCGCCTCGTTCTGGCAGGGGCGCGAGGAGGAGCTGCGCGAGCAGTTCGCCGAGATCAGCAGCCTGTCGGACGTGCTGATCGGCAACGAGGAGGACTTCCAGCTCTGCCTCGGCATCGAGGGTCCGGAGGCCGGCGGCGAGAACCTCGCGAGCGAGTTGGGCGGCTTCAAGGGCATGATCGAGCGCGCCAGAGGGGCGTACCCCGACGTGTCGGTGTTCGCCACCACCTTGCGCGAGGTGGTGCACGCCAACGTGCACCGCTGGGGCGCGGTGCTGTTCGAGAACGACCGTTGGCACGTGGTCGAGCCGCGCGAGATCGCCGTGCTCGACCGCATCGGGGGCGGCGACGGCTTCGTGGGCGGCATGCTCTACGCCATCTTGCGCGGTTGGGAGAGCGACACCTGGGTGCAGTTCGGCTGGGCCACGGGCGCACTGGCGACCACCTTCCTGACCGACTACGCCAACGTAGCCGACGAGGACCAGGTGTGGAGCGCGTGGCAGGGCAACGCGCGGGTCAAACGCTGACATTCGAGCGGCGGCGCCTCAGCCGCGGCGCCTGGCTGAGACGTGGGCCCGCCGTCTGGGGTCCGGAGCCTCGGACGCACGCGACCGGACACCACGAGGACCCACTCACCGAAGTCGGTGAGTGGGTCCTGTGAGGCCGATGTCGAGCTTCAGTCGGCGGGGTTGACGATGGCGGCCTGGGCGGCCGCGAGGCGAGCCACCGGCACCCGGTAGGGGCTGCAGCTCACGTAGTCGAGCCCGGCGAGGTGGCAGAACTCGATCGAGTAGGGATCGCCGCCGTGCTCGCCGCAGATCCCGACGTGCAGATCGGGGCGCGCGGCGCGGCCTTCGGTCACCGCGATCTCGACGAGGCGCCCGACACCCGCGCGGTCGAGGTTCTGGAAGGGGTTCTTGTCGATGACGCCTTGCTCGACGTACTGGATCAGGAACTTGCCTTCGGCGTCGTCGCGCGAGATCCCGTAGGTCGTCTGGGTCAGGTCGTTGGTGCCGAAGCTGAAGAACTCGGCCTCCGCCGCGATATCGCCAGCGGTGAGCGCCGCGCGCGGCACCTCGATCATGGTGCCGATCTTGTACTCGACCTCGACGTCGGTCTCCTTCTCGACATCGGCGGCGATGCGCCGGATGATCTCGGCCATCACCCGGAACTCGCCGAGATCGGAGGTCAGCGGCACCATGATCTCGGGGTGCACCGTGACACCCTCCTCGGAGACGCGGGCGGCCGCCTCGAGCAGGGCGCGCACCTGCATCTCGGTGATCTCGGGAAGCATGACCCCGAGCCGCACGCCGCGCAGGCCCAGCATCGGGTTGGCTTCGCGCAGCTCGCCGACGCGCGTCAGCAGGTCCTCCTTCTCGCGGATCTGCGAGAGCGCGTCGTCGATGTCGGAGAGCTTGTCGAAGTGCTGCAGGCGCACCTTGAGGCCGGCGAGCTCCTGGAGCAACTCCTCGTAGCCGGGCAGGAACTCGTGCAGCGGCGGATCGAGCAGCCGGATGATGACCGGGCGGCCGTCCATCGCGCGGAACAGGCCCTCGAAGTCCTCCCGCTGCATGGGCAGCAGCCGCGTCAGCGCGTCGACGCGCCGCTCGCGGGTGTTCGCCATGATCATCTCCTGCACCACCGGCAGGCGCTCTTCCTCGAAGAACATGTGCTCGGTGCGGCACAGGCCGATGCCCTCGGCGCCGAAGCCGCGAGCGCGCTCCGCGTCACGCGGGTAGTCGGCGTTGGCCCAGACGCCGAGGCGCCGGACCTCGTCGGCCCATTCCAGCAGCGTGCGCAGGTCCACCTCGCGGTCGAAGTCGGGATCGACCGTCGGCAGCTGGCCGAGGAACACCTCGCCGGTGCCGCCGTCGATGGAGATCCAGTCGCCCTGCCGCACGGTGACGGTGCCGTCTTCACGGGTCTGCGTCATCAGTTGGCGGTCGACGTTGATCTTGAGGCTGTCGGCGCCGCACACCGCCGGCGTGCCGAACTGGCGAGCGACGACCGCAGCGTGGCTGGTGGCGCCGCCGCGCGAGGTCAGGATGCCCTTGGAAGCGATCATGCCGTGCACGTCGTCGGGTCGGGTCTCGGGCCGCACCATGATGACCGGATCGCCGCGCTTGGCCCACACTTCGGCGGTGTCGGCGTCGAACACGGCCTTGCCGACCGCGGCGCCCGGGCTCGCGTTGACGGCCTTCTCCACCAGCCGCTGACCTCGCTCGGCCGCCTCGAGCTTGACGACCTCGGAGAACTGCGGGTGCAGCAGCATGTCGACCTGCTCGGGCGTGACGCGCACGAGCGCCTCGCGCCTGTCGATCAGCCCCTCGTTGGCCATCGCCACGCCGATCGTGATCGCCGCGCGCGCGGTGCGCTTGCCGTTGCGGGTCTGCAGCATCCAGAGCTTGCCGCGCTCGATCGTGAACTCGACGTCCTGCATGTCCTTGAAGTGCCGCTCGAGCCGCTCGCAGATGGCGGCGAACTCGGCGTAGGTCTCGGGCATCTCGACCGCTAAGTCCTTGATGGGCTTGGTGTTGCGGATGCCCGCGACCACGTCCTCGCCCTGGGCGTTCATCAGGTAGTCGCCGTAGATCTCGTGCGTGCCGTCGACCGGGTTGCGCGTGAAGGCGACCCCGGTGCCGGAGTTCTCGCCCATGTTGCCGAACACGACGACTTGGATGTTGACGGCGGTGCCGAGGTCGTGACGGATGTTGGTCGCGTTGCGGTAGTCGACCGCGCGCTTGCCGAACCACGAGTTGAACACCGCGCGGGTGGCGAGCTCGAGCTGCTCGAACGGGTCTTGTGGGAAGGGCTTGCCCGTGTAGCGAGCGAAGAGCTCCTTGAAGCGCTCGGTGATGCGCTGCCACTCATCGGCGCTCAAGTCGACGTCGTTGGTGATGCCGCGCTCTTCCTTGACCTTCTCGATCGCATCTTCGAACGGCTCGTCGGGCATGCCCATCACCACCGAGCCGAACATCTGCACCAGGCGGCGGTAGGCGTCGAACACGAAGCGCGGGTCGCCGGTGGTCTTGGCGAGGCCCTGGGCGGCCTGATCGTTGAGTCCGATGTTGAGGACCGTGTCCATCATCCCGGGCATCGAGAACTTCGAGCCGGAACGGCACGAGACCAAGAGCGGATCCTCGGCGTCGCCGAAGCGCTTGCCGCTGGACCGCTCGAGCGCGCGCATCGCCTCGACCTCCTGCTCCCACATCCCCTCGGGGAAGGAGCGGTCGGCCGCCAAGTAGGCGTTGCAGGCCTCGGTGGTGACGGTGAAGCCCGGAGGCACCGGCACGCCGATGCGGGTCATCTCGAACAGGTTGGCCCCCTTGCCACCGAGTAGCGTGCGGACGGCCTCCCAGTCCTCGGGCTGGCGTTCCTTCTCGATCCTCTCGAGCTCGTCGAACAAGTACACCCACGTGGTGGGCTTCTCGGCGCCCTTCGCGGCGCTGCTTGCATCCTGACGTACGGTCACGGCGTACCTCCCGCCCACCAACTTACATGGCGAGGCGGGCCTGGCAAGGTCGGACGTCCCCAAGGAGTGACCAGGACGCATCTCGCAGCTCGCGACGCGAAGCGAACCGAGCCGCGGCGGAAGGGCCGATGACGAGGCTCACAGGCTCACTCGCGGTCGGCGAGCCTCGGCAGCGGATCGAGCGCGCGCCACTCGCAGGCGAACGGGTCGCCGCCGTAGACGCCGAAGTGCAGGTGCGGCGGGGTGCCGGCGGCGTTGCCGCTCGAGCCGACGAAGCCCAGCAGCGTGTCGGTGGTGACGCGCTGCCCCTCGCGCAGTTCGGCTGGCACGGCGTCCAGATGGGTGTAGAAGAAGCGCTCGAAACCGTTGCCGATCACCGTGACCGAGAGGCCGCCCAAGCTCAGGTCGTCGATGCGGTAGACGAACCCGGGCGCGGCAGACCGAACCGGGGTGCCGCGCGGCGCGAAGATGTCCTGGCCCTCGTGCAGCCGGCCGCCGCCGCGCGGCGCGTGCCAGCTGTCGCGCACGTCCGCTACCCGCACGCCCTCGACCGGCATCAGCAGCACCTCGACCGGCCGCGCGTCGACCTTGGCGTAGAACGCCGGCATCACGCTGCGATAGCGAGCGCGCATGGCGAAGCGCTCACGTTCGGCCTCGCTCGTTGCCACGCGTGGCGTGTCCGGCGGCGGGCAGACGTAGCTCGCGAAGTGGGGGTTGAGATCGGGCCAGGCCGGGTCGGGCAGCGTCTGCGCGATGCTGAACGACCCTGTCGCGGACGCGGCCAGGGCCAGTACCGGCGCCAGCCAGCGCCTCGCGGTCACGGCTGAGGCCCCCGAGGTTGGCGGCTCGCGACGGTGCACGGCCGGCTCACCGCCGGCTCTACGAGGTCCGCTCGGCCGCAATCGCTTCGAGCCGGCTCACGTAGCCCTCCACGACGTCGAACGCTCGCTCGACGGGCTCGGGCGTGGTGACGTCGAGCCCGATCGAGGCGAACAGCTCGACCGGAGGAATCGAGGCGCCGGCACGCATGAACGACGCGAGCGCCTCGGCGGCGTCCCGCTCGCCGCCGACGATGCGGGACGTGAGCGCGCTGGCCGCTGCGATGCCGACGGCGTACTGGAAGGTGTAGAAGGGGACGTAGAGGTGCCCGAACTGCGCCCAGGTGATACCGACGCGATCGCCGTCGGGACCGTCGGTGAGCGCCAGCGCAGGGCCATAGCCCTCCTGGAACAGGTCGCGCATGAGCGTCACGAGTTCGCTGCCGGTGGGCACGTCGTCGACCCACACCCGGGCGTGGACCGCGCGCTCGAAGCGCACCAGCGTCGGCATCACGAAGAAGTAGCGATGGTAGTTCAGCATCGCCTCGTCGAGCACGGCGAGCTCGAACTCGCGGTCGGACTGCGCCTCGCCTGCGAGCAGGTGGGCGCGCAGTAGCGCCTGCTGCGCGTTCGACGCGGTCTCCGCCACGGTCATCGAGAGCGCGTCGTCGTCGAGCGGCTCCTGCACCGCAAGTGCCAGGTCGGCATGCATGGCGTGGCCGAACTCGTGCGCTAAGGTGCTCGCGGCAGGCAGGTCTCCGGTGTAGGTCATGAACACGAAGGGGTGAGGGTGACCCGGGCTGCTCGAGCAGAAGGCTCCCTCGCGCTTGCCGCGGTTGGCGGGACGGTCGACCCAGCGCTGCTCGAGCAGGCCCTGCCCCAAACGAGCCTGGTACGCCGCGCCCAGCGGCGCGGCGCTGTCGATGATCCACGCCGCGGCGCGCTGGTACGGCACGTCTCGCCGCTCGCGAGAGAGTGGCGCGAACACGTCCCAGGGCTCGAGTGCGTCCACGCCGACGAGCGCGCGCCGCACCTCCCAGTAGCGGTGCCACACCGGCAGACGGCGCGTGAAGGCGCTCAGCGTGGCGTCGAGGATCTCCGTCGAGACGTGCATCTGGGCCAGCGCCGCGGCCTCGCCCGAGGCGTAGTGGCGTACCCGTGCCTCGAACGCCTGTTCGAGCACCACGCCCACGTAGAGCTCGGCGAGGGTGTCACGTACGCTCAGGTAGCCGTCGGCGAACGATCGCCACGCCTGCTGGCGCACCCGCCGTTCGTCGCTCGCCTCGAGCGACCGAATGGTGCTCGGCGCAACCTCGACCTCGGCGCCACCGACGTCGACTGGAGCGAAGCGCACGTCGGCGGCCGTCAGCGCGGCCTGAGCCCGCTCGAACTGGCGTAGCGGCGCGGCGGCCGCGGCGAGCACGTCCTCCACCTCGGCGGAGCGGGTGTGGGGACGCTCGCGCTCGAGCCGGTCGAGGTAGGGCGCGAAGCGGCGCAGGCTCGGGCGCTCTCGCTGGTAGGCGGAGCGCGTCTCGGGGTGGAGCGTCAGCAGCTCCGGCCGTACGAACGACAGCGTCGCTTGCCATCTCGCGGCGCGCGCGAAGAAGCGCCCGGCACGGCGGCGTGCTGCGTCGTCCCCTTGATCGGTCGCGGTCGGGAGCTGGGCGTAGGCGCGCAGACGCCCGAAGGCGACGACCAGGCGAGAGAGCTCGGACAGACCGTGCTCGAGCGCCTCGGCTGAACCCGTGAGGTGCCCGCGCCGAGCGGCGAACGCCTCGACCGCGCGGTCGGTGGCGTTCGCGGCCTGCTCGAAGGCCGCCTCGTCGGCGAAGAGGCTCGTGAGGTCCCACGTCTCGTGCTCCGGAACCTCAATGCGGTCGGGTAGTCGGGCCATTGTCGACATGCGCCGAGCCTACCCGTTCGCGGCTCAGGAGCGCACTCTCTGGGTTCCGAAGATGCACGACGTACGGCAGCACTTGCGTTTTCGTGCCCCAACGCGTATGGTGCGGCGTCCAGGAAACGAAGCCAGAGCGGCCAGTTCCGGGGCCCGAGTCGTGAGGCTCGGAAGTAGAGGACGGCGGGAGTTTCACTCCCGCGGCCAGGAAGATTAGGTAATGGCATGGCTACAGGTGTCGTCAAGTGGTTCAACGCAGAAAAGGGCTTCGGGTTCATCGCGGTCGAAGGAGGCGGTAAGGACGTCTTCTGCCACTTCTCCGCGATCGTCGGTGAAGGGTACCGGAACCTGAACGAGGGTGACGAAGTCGAGTTCGACGTCGAGCAGGGCGCCAAGGGCCCGCAGGCGAAGAACGTGAAAGTCACTCGCGCCGCCGCCCCCTCGATGGGTGGTTCGCGCGGCAGGTACTGAGTCGTCAACGAGTTGGCGATCACGCGGCGCCCGGGTAACCCCGGGCGCCGCTTTCGTGGGTCCTGACGGCCGGCGACGCCCCTCGCAGGCTCATCTCCGGCTGAGGCGCTCGAGGAAGCGCGTCACGGCGAGCGTGCCGCGTTCGAAGTCGGCGAGCCGGAGGTGCTCGTTGGGCGCATGAATGCCGCTGCCCGGATAGCCGCAACCGATGCCCAGGACGGTCAGGCCGAGCCCGACCACGAACGGGTGGATCGGGCCCGAGCCTGGGCTGTTCGGATGCAGTGTCGGCTCGACCCCGTAGACGTCGCGCAGCGCGGCGAGCGCCTCGGCGACGTAGGGGTGGTTCACGTCCGAGCGGGCCGCGCGCTCGGCGTGCTGCAGTACCCGCACCTCGACGTCGTCGAAGCCGCGGGCTCGGAGGTGTTCGCGTAGCCGCTCCAGCACGGCCCACGGGTCCTGGTCGGGCACTAAGCGGAAGTCGAGCTTCGCGAGCGCCTCGGCCGGGAGCACGGTCTTGGCGCCCTCGCCGCCGTAGCCGGCGTGGATGCCGTTGACGTTCAGGGTGGGTTCGAAGAAGAGCGCCTGCCGCCAGGCCGCCCCCTCGAGGCCGCCCAAGAACCGGGTGACGCCGAAGGTCTCGCGCAGCGCCGCGTCCTCGTCGGGGAGCGCGTCGACCAGCGCCCGCTCGGCCGCGGTCGGCGGCGTGATCCCGTCGCGGAAGCCGTCGATGGTCACCGCTCCGTCGGGGTCGCGTAGGCTGGCGACGGCGGCGGCGAGCCGGTAGGCGGCGTCGTCCACCACAACGCCGTAGCCCGAATGCAAGTCGGCCCTCGCGGTGCGCACGTGCAACTCGACGGTCAGGATGCCCTTCATGCCGCAATAGGTCGTCGGGCGGCCCGCGCCGTCGACCGCGCCGAACTCCCACAGCGCGACGTCAGCGGCGAGGCGCTCGGCGTTGGCGTGCACGTAGGGCGCGAGGTTCGGGCTGCCGATCTCCTCCTCGCCCTCGACCAGCACCTTCACGCCGAGCGGCAGCTCGCCGTTTCGCTGGCGATAGAGCTGCAGCGCTGCGAGCCGCGACACCAGCTCGCCCTTGTCATCGGCGGCACCGCGACCGTAGAGCGCGCCGGCTGACTCGGTCAGCTCGAAGGGAGGGCTGTGCCAGGCGGCGACCGGGTCCTCCGGCTGGACGTCGTAGTGGTGATAGAGCAGCACCGTGGGTGCTCCCGCGACCAGCCGCTCGCCGTAGACCACCGGAGCGCCGTCGGTCGGGTGCAGCTCGACCTCGAA
>SKMG01000078.1 GCA_007121175.1 Trueperaceae bacterium
CGGCGAGCTCCTCCCGCAGCGAGGCCAGGCGACTGGCGTGGGCGCTCCAGGCGCGCTCGGCACGCTCGAGCTCGTTGCGACGCTCGGAGAAGCCTCCCGCCGCCTCGGCAGCGGCAGCAGTGGCCGCCGCGGCCGCCTCATGGCGCCGCTCGGCCTGGCGCCGCGCGGCATCGGCGGCCACGTCCAGCGCCTCCGTGTCACCCTCCGGCGGTGTCGGCGCACTCAGCGACACCAACCGCTCGATCTCGGCTGCCTGCACGCCACAGCGCTGCTCGATGGCCTCGAGCCGCTCGCTCGAGCGCTGCGCTTCGGCCCGCGCCAGTGCCGCTGCGCCGCGCTTCTGCTCGGCCTCCATGGCCGCCTCGCGGTAGCGCTCCTCCGCCGCCTGGAGCCGCCGGCGTGCCTCGCCGACGGCCGCGCGGTCGTCGGCGAGCGACTCCTCGCTCTCCAGGACCGCCTGCTCGCTGGCCCCCTCGCGCAGCCTCAGATCGCCGACCTCAGCGCGCAGCGCGCGCAGCCGCGCGTGCGCGGCGGTGACGCGCAGCACCAGCGCCTCACGCGCCAGGGTGTCGTGCCTGGCGGCCTCGCTGGCCTCGATCTGCAGGCGCTCGACCTCCTCGCGCTGGTCGGCGAGGATGGTCTCGAGCCGTTCGAGGTGCGAGCGCGCGGTCGTCAGCCGAGCCACGGTCTGCTCGCGCCGCAGCGCGAGCCGCGCCACGCCTGCGGCCTCCGCCACGTACTGCAGCAGCTTCTCCGGGTCTGCCATCAGCACGCCGGCCACCTCGCCCTGGCTGATGATGGCCACGCCCGCGGTGCCCAGACCGGAGCCGGCGAGCGCCTCGTCGACGTCGACGAAGCGCGCCGCCTTGCCGTTGAGCCGCAGTGTGCTGGCACCCTCACGGTCGAGATCGCGACGGATCACCAGGCGCCGGTCGCCGTGACGCAGCTCGACCTCCACCTCGGCGTAGCCCAGGCCGCGCTTACCGGCCGCACCGTGGAAGATGAGGTCGGTCTTGTCCTCCGCCCGGTATTGGCGGGCGCGCCCGCCGCCGGTCGCCCACTTGAGCGCGTCGAGCAGGTTCGACTTGCCAGCGCCGTTCGGTCCCACCACCGCCGTCACGCCCGCGTCGAACTCGAGCGTGGTGCGGTCCCCGAAGCTCTTGAAGCCCGCCAGCGTGAGGCTGGTCAGCTGCATGCCGGCTCAGCTACGCGCCGCCGCACCGGCACCGTCATCCGCGCCCAGGTGCGCCAGCTCGAGCAGCAGCGCGGCGCTCACGCGCACGCCCTGTAAGTAGTCGTCGACCGCGAAGCGCTCGTTCGGGGCGTGCGCGCGGTCGTCCTCCCGGCCGAAGCCGATCAGCAGCGGCTCGGCACCCAAGACACGCTGGAAGTCCGAGACGATCGGGATCGAACCGCCGCTGCGCGCGAACACCGGCTCCCGGCCCCAGACCTCGCGGAGCGCGGCTCGTGCCGCGGCGACGCTGGGCGCATCGAGCGGCGTCATGGCGGGTCGGCCGAGCCCCTCTGGCAGCACCTCGACGGTCACGCCCTCGGGCGCGTTCGCCTCGAGCTGGGCTCGGAGCTTGTCGAACACGTCCTGGGGATCCTGATCGGGCACCAGCCGGCACGACACCTTGGCCATCGCCTCTGCGGCGATCACCGTCTTGGCGCCCGCGCCCTGGAACCCACCGGAGAGCCCGTTGACATCCAGCGTCGGACGCGCCCAGATGCGCTCGAGCAGTGTGTAGCCGGCCTCGCCGGGCGTGGCGTCGACGCCGGCGTCGGCGCGGAAGGCCCCCTCGTCGAACGGCACGCGTGCGAGCGCGGCTCGCTCCTCGGTGCTCAGGTCGCGCACATCATCGTAGAAGCCCGGCACCAGGATGCGGCCGTGCTCGTCCTTGAGCCCGGCGAGCAGCCCCGCGAGCGCGCCCAACGCGTTCGGGACGCCGCCGCCGTAGGCGCCCGAGTGCAGGTCGCGGCCGGCGCCGCGAACGCGGACGGTCGCGTAGGTGAGGCCGCGCAGCCCGTAGGTGATCGTCGGCATACCGGGCGCCACCATCGCTCCGTCGGAGATCACCACGACGTCGGCGGACAAGCGCTCCGCGTTCTCCTCGAGGAACGCCGGCAAGCTGGGGCTGCCGATCTCCTCCTCGCCCTCGATCAGGAAGGTCAGGTTCACCGGCAGCGTCGAGTGCGCAGCGAGCAGGGCCTCGACGCCCTTGACGTGGGCGTAGACCTGGCCCTTGTCGTCCGACGCGCCGCGGGCGGTGATGACGCCACCGCCAACCACCGGCTCGAACGGGTCTGCGTTCCACGCCGCGAGCGGCTCCGCCGGCTGGACGTCGTAGTGGCCGTAGATGAGCACCCGTGGAGCTCCCGGCACGCTGGGCCCGTGGGCCACCACCGCCGGGTGGCCCGCGGTCTCGTGCACGCTGGCATCGAGACCCAACCGCGCGAGCGCCGCCGCGCCGAACTCCGCGGCCCTGCGCATGTCGGCGGTGTGCCTCGGATCGGTCGACACCGACGGGATGCGCAGGAAGTCGAGTAACTCGCTCAGCAGCCGCTCGCGGTGGGCGGCGACGTATTGATCGACGGTCATGGCGCGTACGCTACCACTCGCTGCGTTGGCACCGAGCGCGGCGCGTCAGTCGGGCTCGTCGCTCTCGCCCCGGACGCGCCTGAGGATCGCCCCGAGCACCTCGGTGTCGGCGTCGGTGCTGGCGTCGGCCACGTCGTCGGCCTCGTCGGCCACGTCGGGTGCTGGGAGGGCCCGTATATCGGCCATCTCGGCTTGCAGGCGGTCTTGCAGCGATCCGATGCGGCGCTCCATGCGGCTCTGGAGCTCGTCGAGGGTGCGACGCAGGCGGATGATCTCCTCGACGCCCGCGAGGTTGACGCCGAGCTCCTGAGTGAGGCGACGGATCTCCCGCAGCTGCTCGATGTTGCGCTGCGAGTAGAGCCTCGTCTTCCCCGCCGACCGTGACGGCTCGATGAGGCCTTTGCGCTCGTACAGCCGCAGCGTCTGCGGGTGCATGTCGACGAGCTCGGCGGCCACGCTGATCACGTAGAGCGGCTTGTCCTTGTCGGTCATCGGATCGGCGCGCTCGGAGCCGCCGGCGGACGCTGCGCGCTCGTCAACGTGCTTGTGGCGGTCGTCGTCGCTCATCGTCGCTTCCTCTCCGGCAGTTGCGCCGGCGCGCGCAGCGCGCCGATCGCCTTACGTGCGACGTCCATAGCGGCGCGACCGAGACCGCGCCAGGTGTCGATGCGCACCGTGACGATCAGATCTCCCCCGACGCCGCCACCGGGCACCCGAACGGGTTGACCCTCGTGCGTTCCGGGAGGGAGCCGGACGCGCACGCCAAGCACGTCGGTCGTCACGCCACGACTGGCCTCCAGCGGCGTCAGGTGCACCTCGGTGAGGAGGTCGCGCCCCTCGAGCCGCGCAGCGGACGGGACCTCGATCTCGAGCCGCACGTAGGCGTCGCCCGGGGGCTGACCGGGCCCACCCATGCCGGCCAGGCGCAGACGCGTGCCGCCACGGACTCGCGCTGGGACGGTGACGTCGACGTCGAGACCGCGGCCGAGTGAGCCACTGCCGCCGCACATCGAGCAGACGCCGCCGGCGTCCCGGCCGAGCCCGCGGCATGCGCTGCACAGCACCGGGCCCGGCACGTGGACGCGCTTGCTGCCGCCCGAGCGGGCGGTTGCGAGATCGACGCGAGCGCGCACCTCGCGGTCCTCTCCAGGCAGCAGGCCGGCTTGCCGGAACATCGTCGTCATGCCCCGGAAGAGCGCGTCGAACACGAAGCTCCCGGTGGTCGGCACGCCGCCGCGCCGGCTCCAGTCCATCGGGATGTCGGCCTCCTGGAAGATCACGCGCCAGTCGACATGGCTGAAGTCCGGCTGGGTTCCGGCCGGGCCGCGGCCGATGTGACCGACGCTGTCGTAGCGGCGGCGCAGCTCGGGATCACGGAGCGTCGCATACGCTTCCGAGATCGCCTTGAAGCGCTCCTCCGCCGCGCCGTCGCCAGGGTTGCGATCGGGGTGGTAACGCAGCGCGAGCTGCCGGTACGCCTGCTTGATCGTGTCGAGGTCCGCGTCGCGTGCGACTGCGAGCACCTCGTACGGATCGTTGGCTACGCCCGGCACGCGCAGAGTGTACCAGATGTGAGTCTGGTCGACTCAGGTCCGGCGACGAGGCGCGGCGGTGCTAGAATGATCTCGGCCGTATCGTCCACACGCGGCCGGAGGTCGCTATGCCTGTCCGAGTCCGCCGCTCGCTCTTGGTGCTGCTGAGCCTCGCGCTCCTGATCGGCGCTATGGCGGCCTGCCGGAACGAGACCCAGAACATCATCCGCCGTAGCATCCAGGACTTCACCAACGTCCGCATGTACATCACCGTCTACTCCTTTGATGGCAACGTCCTGTTCGAAGGCCTGGTCGACGGCAAGCCCACCCGCTCCTCGGCGCGCTCGGACGACGGCAGCGCCCCGCAGAGCGGGAGCTACGTGTTCTGGTACGACGAGCGGGGCCGCTACCACCAGACCAGCCTGCCGTACCTCGTGACCACCTACGATCGTGGGGTGCAGCCCTGACGGTCAGCGCGCGCCCTGCCCTTGGTTCGAGCCACATGACGCTCGGGAAGGACCATCCCACCATGCGCACAGCTTCTCTCACACGAATCCTGGCCGCGTTCACGGCGGTGCTCCTGCTCGCAGGCTGTGCCGTGATCGTCGAGCCGCTCGACGTCAGGGTCGCACCACCCAGGGTCACGATCCAGGACGTCGCGCTCATCACCCACTTCGAGCCAGAGCGCGGCCGGACCTCCGCCTACAGCATCGGCGATCCCATCGCCTTCCGCGTCCGTACCACCGAAGACGGCTTCGTCACGCTCACCGCGATCGACCCCAACGGCGAGGTCTACGTCTTCGCGCGCAACATCCGGGTCCGGGGCGGGCGCACCGAGATCATCCGCGGCATCAGCCCGAGAGAGCGCTTCGTGGTGACCGGCCCCGAGGGCCTGCACCGCGTCACCGCTCACTTCAAGCCCGCCCGGAGCGACGAGACCATCGTCTTCCAGGGCGTGCGCGGGTATACCGACTGGCAGTTGCGCATTCGGCTCGAGTTGCGTGCCTTCCCGCGCGGCGACATCGTCGAGACGCGCTTCACCGTCCGGCGCTGAGTCTGCGCCGCCGGCGCTGAGTCTGCACCGCCGGCGCTGCGTGTGTGCCGCCGGCGCTGGGTGTGCGAACCCAGGCGTGCCGGGCGGCGCGCGTCGGTGCTCGGCGTGCGCATGAGCGCCTCACGGGAGGCCGAGAAGCGCTTCTGAGGGTTGGAATGTCGCTCAGGGCCGTCGCGATGCCGGTTGCCGGCGCGCGCGTGCAGTAGAATGAGGGAGCGCATCGTGCGTTCTGGTCGCTCGTGAGGGTCGCGAGGCCGCAGCGACTTGGGTCGAAAGGCAGGCGAGGGTGGCAGGTCACAACAAGTGGTCGCAGATCAAGCGTAAGAAGGCCGCGAACGACAACCAGCGCGGCAAGATCATCAGCAAGCACATCCGCGCGATCCAGACGGCCGTGCGTGAGGGTGGCAGCGGCGATGCTTCGATCAACGTGGGGCTGAAGAATGCGCTGGCGGCGGCCAAGAGCGACAATGTCCCTGCCGACAACATCGAGCGCGCCATCGAGCGCGGGCTCGGCGGCAGCGACGGCGCGGCCGCCTTCGAGACGGTCGTCTACGAGGGCTACGGCCCGGCCGGCGTCGCCATGATGGTCGAGGCGCTGACCGACAACCGCAACCGCACCGCAGGCGAGATCCGGCACGTCTTCAGCAAGCGCGGCGGGAACCTCTCGGGCAGCGTCGCGTGGCAGTTCGAGAGCAAAGGCGTCATCGTCATCCCGGCCACCGGAGACGACGTCACCGACGCGGCGATCGAGGCCGGGGCCGAGGACATCGAACACGACGACGAGAGCACCACGCTCTACACTGCGCCGACCGAACTCTTCGCGGTCGCCGAATCGCTCCAGGCCGCAGGCTTGGAGACGAGCGTGTGCCAGTTGACGAAGGTGCCGCAGACCGTGACCGAGCTGGCCCCCGAAGACGCGGACAAGGTGGTCGGCTTCATCGAAGCGCTCGAGGACCTCGACGACGTCCAGAACGTCTACACCACCGCCGACCTGGAGAACGCCGGCAGCCTGGTGGACTGAGGAGTGACGCGATGAGCTTTCCGACCGTGCCGTGGAGCGAGGTTCCCCGGATCACCGGCTCCCAGATGCAGCAGCTGATCATGCTGGCCACCGGCAAGTACGGCCTCGACAGCCGGCTGCTGGTCGAGCACACCGCACGCAACCTGGTCGAGCTCAGCGAGGCGCTCGCCCCCGAAGGCACGGTGCTCGTGGTCGCCGGCCGCGGCAACAACGGCTCGGGTGGCTTGGCTGCGGCGCGGCTGCTGGCGGCGCGCGGGCGGCGGGTGTGGGTGGTCCCGACGCACGAGTCCGAGAACTACTCCGGCACGCCGAAGGAACAGCTCGAGCACCTGCGCCACTTCGAGAGCGTGAAGGTCCGCACCAGCCTCCCGAAGATGAAGTTCTCGGTGGTCATCGACGCCGCCATCGGCACCAACCTCGAGGGACCGCCGCGCGGCCGCACCCTGGACGTCATCACCGTGCTCAATCAGCTCGTGACGCAAGCGAGTTGCGTCGTCGCGCTCGACGTCCCCACCGGGCTACAGGCCGACGACGGCGACTTGCCCGGCGACGTGGTGCACGCCAGCGCCACTTTGGCCGTCGGCCTGCCCAAGATCGGGGCGGCGCCTGGCGATCACGTCGGCAGGCTCTTCGTCGGCGACCTCGGCCTGCCCGACGGCCTCTACGAGGCAATGGGCCTGACGCCACCGAAACTGCCGCGCTTCGTGACCGAGGTCGTCGCCGGCTGAGGCGCGTCGTGACGGAGGTCGTCACCGGCTGAGGCGCTGCGTGGTGCAGGTCGTCGCCGGCTGATGCGCCTCCCGCGATCCTGGCACCATCCACGGAGGCAAGGATGCGACAGACCCGAGGCTGGGCGGCACTCGTGTTAGCGGCACTCCTCGTCGGTGCCTGCAGTTCCGACCCACGCGAGCCGGTGGTCGTGCCCGACGTGCAGACGATCGAGATCGACGGGTTCACGGCCCGACTCGACCCGAGTGACGTGCTCACCGTCACCGACAATGTCGTCGCCTGCGACGCCTTCGGGGCCGCGCCCGTCAGCGTGACCGAGATCATCGGACGAGCAGGCGACGCACAGTACCTGCTCTACCAGCCCAGCGACTGGACCGAGGAGCTCGTGCTCTTCGCGCACGGCTGGCTGCCGCCCAGCCGGGAGGCTGGGGTGTTCTGGTTCGACGTCCCCATCGGCGTCGCCGATACCTACGACCCGGCCGTTCCCCAGGACCTGGTCACGCTGCGCGACTTCCTGGTGTGCCACGGGTTCGCGCTGGCCGCCTCGAGCTTCGAGCGCTACGGTCTCGCGATCGAAGAAGGGATCCGCGACACCCACCTGCTCAACGCCGTCGCGCGCTGGCACTTCGGCGCCGCGCCCCGAGCGACCTACGTGATCGGCCCGTCGATGGGCGCGGGGATCACCGTGGCCTTGGCCGAACGCTTCCCGCATGCTTACGACGGCATCCTGACGCTGTGCGGGATGACGGGCGGCAGCTTGCTGGCGATGGACCACCTCGGGCACGTCAGGGTCCTCGCCGACCTCTTCTTCCCCGACCTGTTCGACGACCCTCCCTTCGCCGATACGGCGCTCACGCACCTGCAGCACCCGGCGTTCCAGGCGAGGCTCGTCGACGAGGCCTTCGCAGACCGCCAGGCCTTGCGCGCGATGGGAAGCATCCTGCTCCCGGGCAGCGACGCGCTCGACCCGGACGGCGTCGGTCTCCCGCTCCTGCCGACCGATCC
>SKMG01000054.1 GCA_007121175.1 Trueperaceae bacterium
CGAGGCTGCTGAGCGCGCCGCGGCGGACCGTCTCGCCGCGCAGCGTGAGGCAGAGCGCCTCGCCGCGCAGCGTGAGGCAGAGCGCCAGACGGCCGAGCGTGAGGCCGAGCTACGCGCCGCGCAGCGTCAGGCCGAGCGCCAGACGGCCGAGCGTGCTGCTGCGGAGCGTGCTGCTGCGGAGCGTGCTGCTGCGGAGCGTGCTGCTGCGGCGGATCGAGCCGCGGCCGAACGTGCCGCGGGCGAACGCCAGGCGGCCGAGCATGCGCGACGGGCCGACGAGGAACACCGAGCCGCCGATACCGGCGCGGCCGAGACCGAGGCGGAGCCGGGCGGGCACCAACCCGTCACGGCCGGCGCAGAGCTCCGCGGCGCTGCCGGTCCCGAGTCCGACGAACGAGAACATCACGAGCGTGCCAGCCGCGAGGAACTCGCGGCGCGAGCCGAGGAGGACGCGCGTGCGCTGGCGCGGCGCCAGCGGGATGCCCGCGCCGACGAGCGCGCCGTCGAGGGCGACGAGCGCGGCGACGACCTCGAGCGGTTCGACTGGAACGAACCCGTCGGCCGAGGCTTCAGGTTTCCCTGGAAGCGAGCGAAGGGGAAGCCCACGAAGCCCATCCCCGCCCCCGAGCCTGCGGCGACCAAGGATCCCTTCCGGCTCGATCGCCTGGGCGAGGCGCGACCATCGGCCACACGGCCAACGGTGGTGCCGGCGCCGCGCGCGGGCCTCTTCCCCGGCGACACTGCGCTGAACAGTGCGTCGCTCCCGCCTGGCGACCCGCTCAAGACCAAGCGGGCGCGTGAGATCTTCAGCGCGCTCGGGTACCGGGTGGAGGGACTCGCCCACGGCCAGCTGATGCTGCACGCCGATCTCGGCCGGCGCAACCACCGGGTGCTGCTGCACGTGCTGCCCGACGGAGAACGGCTCGACTGGGCAGCGCTGCTGGCGCGCCGGCGCGAGTCGAACGCGACCTACCTGGCCGTAGTCGGCGATCACCGCGACCTGCATCGCTTGACGGCGCCGGCGGATCTAGCGCGCGCCACCTTGTGGTCGTGGGCCGGCGTCGAGCGGGTCGTCGAGCTGTCGCACACCGTCATGCTGGGACCGGTCGACCTCGAGCCGCACTTCGAGCGCGACGGCGTGTACGAGTACGGGCTCGAGCGCTTCGAGCGTGGCGTCGCCAAACGCGTGCAGGAGAAGGGCGTGGTCTCGGCGGTGCTCACCCGCCTAGCCGGCCTGCGCGCACCGGCCGTGTTCGTGATCGAGGACCTCGTCGGCGAGACCGACGCCTCGCGTGACCAGATCGTGCGCGTGCTCGAACGCCTCTCCGAGGCCCCCTTCCAGCTCATCACCAAGGTCGACAACGGCGAGTTCTGCCTGCGGTACCGCGTGCACGACGCGCTCGACCAGCTCTCCGAGTACGCGGTCTCGCTGCGCGCCCGCCTGCCCGACCGTCACCGCGACCGCGTGCGAGGTTTCAGCGAGGACGATCTCGCGGCTGCGTTCGAGCCCATCGGGGCCGACGAAGTGGACCACGTGACCACGGTTCCAGCGCCCCGCGCGGCGCCGATCCAGGATCCCGCCGTGCCGCCGCGCGCCGCGCTGCCCAAGCCCGACGCGACGCCTCCCTCGGGCGGCGAGAAGCGGCGCGCGGCGACCGGCGCCGCGAGCGACGCTCCGACGTCAGAGGCTCACCCGCAATCGGAGCGCCGGACGGAGTCTGGGCCGAAGCCGGCACCGCGGCACCAGGCCAGGCCGGCGAGCTCCGCCCCACAAGAGACGCCTCACGCCCCGCGCCCCGATCGAGAGGCGCTGAGCCATCCGAGCCCCGAGGGGCGGGCGGGCACCCGCCGCGGCGGACAGGACGCGCTCTTCGGCGAGGGCTTCGCGGGATCGGAGTTCGGCGTCGATCCGGTCGACGAGATCGATGTGTCAGAGGTGATCGAGCGCAAGCCGCGCGGACGCAGGCGCGGCTGAGCATAGAGCCGCCGCGGCTCGACGCCCACGCGCGACTGGAGCCAGGCACGCCGCGCCTGAGTACGGACACGGCGCGCCTGATTGCGGACACGGGGCGGCCCCGCCGGTCCGCTCTGGGCGACCGACTCGCGACGCCGAGCCGGATCAGCGAGTTCGTCGGTCCGACGACCGCCTGCCGTGGACGCGCTCGCGCACCGGGCCCACGGCCGACTCGCGCGGCGGGTGCAGATCTTGCAGCGCGTGCACGCTCATGGTGACCTCGCGCCCCCGGCGCATCGCCTCGATGGCCCACACCGCCGCCTCTCGGGTGCTCAGGTACGGAACGCCCTCTTCGAGCGCGCAGCGCAGCGCGGGCGTGTGGAGCACATCGATCAGCAGCGCGTCGGACGCCTGCTCGGCAGGATCGCGGGGCGGATGGGTCACCACCTCGAAGCCGAGCTCCTCGAGCGCACCGACCAAGGGATCGTCGACCTCGAAGCCGAGGCAGCGCACGCGGCCCCCGCTCGGCAGGTGCACGTTCGCGCCGGCTTGGGCCTTCCCGAAGGCGAGGTACGGGTCCGGGTCGAGCCCCATCGACTCGCCAGTCGAGCGCATCTCGGGCCCCAGCAGCGGCATGACGTCGGCGAACTTGATGAACGGCAAGACGACCTCTTTGACGCTGAACATCGGCGGCACCGGACTCTCGGTGAAGCCTATCTCGCGGAGGCTGCGGCCCGCGGCGATGAGCGCCGCATACTTCGCCAACGGGTGGCCGATCGCCTTGGAGAGGTAGGGGATGGTGCGGCTCGCCCGGGGGTTGGCCTCGATCACCAGCACCTCGTCGTCCTTGATGACGTACTGCACGTTGATGAGCCCGCGCACGCCGATGGCTTCGGCGAGCCGCACGGTGTACTCGGCGATGCGTGAGAGCACCTCGCGCGAGAGGGTGACGGGCGGCACGACGCAGGCGGAGTCGCCCGAGTGGACGCCGGCAGCCTCGATGTGTTCCATGATGCCGGCGACGACGGTCGTCTCGCCGTCGCAGAGCGCGTCGACGTCGACCTCGGTCGCGCCCTCGATGTAGTCGTCGACCAGGATGCTCGGCGAGCCCTCGAGCTCGGCGTACACCTCGTCCAAGTAGGCCGCGAGCTCGGTGTCGTCGCGCACGATCTGCATGGCCCGGCCGCCGAGCACGTACGAGGGTCGCACCATCACCGGATAGCCGATCTCCGAGGCGAGGCGCTTCGCCTCGGTGGCGTCCTGGGCGACGCCGCCAGCCGGCTGAGGGATGCCGAGGCGGGCGCAGAGCGCGTGGAACGCATCGCGGTCCTCGGCGGCGTGGATCGCCGCGGCCGAGGTGCCCCAGATCGGCGCTCCCGCGGCCTCGAGCCCGCGCGCCAACCTCAGCGGCGTCTGGCCGCCGAGCTGCACGATCACACCGACCGGGCGTTCGTGTTCGATCACGTTCAGCACGTCCTCCAGCGTGAGCGGCTCGAAGTAGAGCCGGTCGGCGGTGTCGTAGTCCGTCGACACCGTCTCGGGGTTGGAGTTGATCATGATCGTCTCGAAGCCCGCCTCGCGCAGCGCCCAGACGGCGTGTACGGTGGCGTAGTCGAACTCGACGCCCTGGCCGATGCGGTTGGGTCCGGAGCCGAGGATGACCACCTTCTCGCGGTCGCTGGGCGTGACCTCGTCCTCCCACTCGTACGTCGAGTAGTGGTATGGCGTGTACGCCTCGAACTCTGCGGCGCAGGTGTCGACGGTCTTGTACACCGGCCGCTGGTCCTTTGCCAACCGCAGCTCGCGGATCCGTGCCGGCTCCGAGCCGGTGAGCTGCGCGACGGCGGCGTCCGCGAAGCCGAGCCGCTTGATCTCACGCCAGTCCTCCCAGCCCCACGACGCCGGATCGCCCAGTGCGCCGATCTCCCGCTCGGCGTCGACGATCTCCTTGAGCTGCGCCAGGAACCAGGGGTCGACGGCGGTGCGCTCGAACAGCAGGTGCGGCGAACGGCCCCGCCTGAGCAACTCGATGATCGCCGGCAGCCGTTTCGGGTTGGGCTCCAGCCGCGCCTCGAGCACCTCGGTCGGGAGCTCCGCCGTCGCGCTGCGGACGTCGAGCTCGAGCGAGCGCAGCGCCTTCTGGAGCGACTCCTTGAAGGTGCGGCCGATCGCCATCACCTCGCCGACCGACCGCATCTGGGTTCCGAGCCGGTCGTGCGCGCCGGGGAACTTCTCGAAGGCGAAGCGCGGGATCTTCGTCACCACGTAGTCGATCGAGGGTTCGAAGGCGGCCTTGGTCTCCTTGGTGATGTCGTTGGGGAGCTCGTCGAGGTGATAACCGACCGCCAGCAGCGCGGCGATCTTGGCGATGGGGTAGCCGGTCGCCTTCGAGGCCAAGGCCGAGCTGCGCGACACGCGCGGGTTCATCTCGATCACCATGACCTCGCCGCTGCTCGGGTTCACCGCGAACTGGATGTTGGAGCCGCCGGTGTCGACGCCGATCTCGCGGATGATCTCGATCGAGTGGTCGCGCAGGCGCTGGTACTCCTTGTCGGAGAGCGTCTGGGCCGGGGCGACGGTGATGCTGTCGCCGGTGTGCACGCCCATCGGGTCGAAGTTCTCGATGGAACAGATGATGACGACGGTGTCGTTCGAGTCGCGCATCACCTCGAGCTCATACTCCTTCCAGCCGAGCACCGACTGCTCGACCAGGACGGTGTGCACCGGCGAGTCGTGCAGCCCTTGCCTGACCACGCGCCGGAAGTCGGCCTCATCGAAGGCGATGCCGCCGCCGGTGCCGCCGAGCGTGAAAGAGGGCCGGATGATGGCCGGGTAGCCGATCTCGGACACGAACGCCAGCGCCTCGTCGAGCGACGCGACCATGCGCCCGGCCGGCGTCGCCAGGCCGATCGACGCCATCGCCTCTTGGAAGCGTTGCCGGTCCTCGCCCTTCTGGATGGCCTCGTAGTTCGCGCCGATCAGCTCGACCGCGAAGCGGTCGAGCACGCCCGTCTCGAAGAGCTCCTTGGCGAGGTTGAGCGCCGTCTGGCCTCCGAGCGTCGGGAGCAGCGCGTCGGGTCGCTCGATGCGGATGATGTGCTCGATGGTCGCCGGGGTGAGCGGCTCGATGTAGGTCCGGTCGGCCACCTCGGGGTCGGTCATGATCGTCGCCGGGTTGGCATTGACCAGCACCACCCGGTAGCCGGCGGCGCGCAGCGCCTTGCAGGCCTGGGTCCCCGAGTAGTCGAACTCGGCCGCCTGACCGATGACGATCGGCCCAGAACCGAGGATCAGGATGGTGTGGAGGTCGTCGCGTCGCGGCATCGCAGCTCCTGCGTGATGTGAGGCTCGGTGTTCTCGGCGCCAGCAGTGTCCCGGCGGAGGCAGGTGCGCAGCGGCGCGGAACGCGCTGGCGACGACCCGCTGGCGACAGGCGTCGTCGCGACCCCGGTCCGTGTCCGGCGAAGTGTACCACCGCCCTCGGCGCCGCCACGGCGTGACGGCCGTCAGCGGCGCACGGGCGCGAGCCCAGCACCGCTCGTCGGCGGCTGCTCATGACTGGAGCGAGCCCAGCACCGCTCGGCGGTGGCCGTTTGCGACGGGCGCGAGACGGCCGTGACGGGGCAGGCTACGGGCATGCCGCGCGCCCGCTTCACCCTCGCTGATCTGCACGCCGACCCGGCCCTCGCCGCCCGCCTGCGCTCGCCGGCCGCCGAGCTGCTCGACGGTGAGGTGGTGGTGCAGCCGCTGCCGTCAGCCGCCGTGGTGGCGGCGGTGGTCCAGCTCGCCTCGAGCCTCGACGAGCGGGCGGTGGGCCTGCGAGTCGGCGTGCGCGCGGCCGTGGCCGCGTGGCCGCGAGACCTGCTCCGTCCCGAGGTGAGCGTCTCGCTGCCGGGCGTGCCCACCTGTGTGCGCCCGGCCCCGCCGGCGACGAGCCTGGCGCTGGCGGTGTTGGTGGTGGAGCACGTCGACGTCGCGCAGGCGCGCCTGCGACGCTACGCCTTGGCCGGGATCCCGGAAACGTGGGTGCTGGCGCCGACCGACGGCATCGGCGCCGCGTATCGCGACGCTCAGGCCGGGCGCTACCGCCGTCGCGAGCTGCTGCTGCCCGGCGAGCCCTGCGCACCGCGCGAGGCGCCCTGGCTCCAGGTGATCCCGCTTCTGCGCCGGCAAGCGGAAGCTGGCGGCACTACGGCGTCGGCGGCGGCCGGCACCACGGCGGCGGAGGCGGCCGCCTGATCCGCAAAGCTACGGCGCTTCGACGTCGATCTCGAACGTCTCACCGGCGACCTCGATGACGTCGCCCGGGCGCAGTGTGCGCTTGCGGCGCGTCTCCACCTGGCCATTGACGAGCACCTCGCCGGCCTGGATCAGGCGCTTGGCCATCCCTCCGGTGGGAGCGAGGCCCGCCAGCTTCAGCGCATGGTCGAGGCGCAGTCCGCTGTCAGCCGCGGCTCCGTGACCACCCTCGCCGGCAGCGCCGTCGTGCCCGCCGCCGGGCTCGGAGCGCTCCTCGTGCCGGCCGTCGCCCTGAGGCATCAGTCGAGTTCGACGATCGCCGGCGCCGCCGGATAGGAGCCGAGGAACTTCACGAAGGCCGCCTTGCGCATCAAGCCGGTCAGCGCCGCGGCGACCGGCGACTGGTCGATGTGGCCCTCGATGTCGACGTAGAACAGGTAGCTCCAGGGTTTGTCGCGCCGCGGCCGCGACTCGAGCTTCGTCATGTTGATGTCGCGCCGGTGGAACTCGAGCAGGCACTCGACCAAGTCGCCGGGGCGATGCCGGGTGGCCAGCACCAGGCTGGTCTTGTGCGGGCCGTCGCGCAGCGGCACTGGGTCGGCGGCCAGCACGAAGAAGCGGGTGTAGTTGAAGTCGAGGTCCTCGATGTCTTCGGCGAGCACCTCCAGCTCGTAGACCTCGGCGGCACGCTTGCTGGCGATGGCCGCCTTGCCCTCGCCGCCGTTGTCGCGCAGCAGCTTGGCCGCGCCGGCGGTGTCGAACGCGGTGACGGCCTCGAAGCCGTGCTTGCGCAAGAACGCCTGGCACTGCTGCAGGCCCTGCGGATGGCTGTAGACGCGCCGCACCTCTTCGAGCCGGGTGCCCGGCCGAGCCAGCAGGTTGTGGTGTACCCGTACCACCTGCTCGCCGACGACGTGCAGCGGCGAGTCCGTCAGCAGGTCGTAGGTCTGGTTGATCGAACCGGCCAGGCTGTTCTCGACCGGCAGACAGGCATGTGTGCAGCGTCCCTTGAGCGCGGCCTCGAACGCCTGCTCGAAGGTCTGGAAGCCCACGGCCTCGCCATGCGGAGCGAACTCGAGCGCGGCCTGCTCCGAGAAGGCGCCCGCGACCCCCTGGAACGCGACGCGCGGTGTGCCGGTCGGTGTCTCTGGCATCGGCGCAATCTAACACCGTGCACGCTGCGGCCGCTGACGCCTGGGCGGGCTGTCCGCCGACGCCTGGGCGGGCCAGGCTGCGACGCCTGGGCGAGCCGCCCTACAGTCGCTCGACCTGGGCGCGGACCTCGGACTCGCGCTCGAGCCAGGTGGCCAACTCTGCCTGCAACTGCTGCAGGCGCTCGAGCTCGGTTCGCACGAAGCGCGTGTACGGCTCGATGGCCCGGCCGAGTCGCTCCGAAGCGCGCGCTCCTTCCTCCTCGAGCTGGCTGCCGAGGCTCGCCTCGAGCCCCTCGCGCAGCGCCGCCATCTGCACGTGCAGGCGCCGCTTCGCCTGCGCCCGCCGGCGCGGCAGCACCAGCAGCCCCAAGCCCATCACCGTCAACCCGGCAGCGATGCCGGTGACGTCCCAGGCGGTGGTGGTGACGATCGCCACCGCGGCGGCACCGAGCCCGACGCCGCCGATCTCGATCAGCCCGGTCTGCACCACCGAGGCCTTGAGTGCCTCGGCCAGCCGGCGACCCTCCGCCTCGCGGTCGAAGCGCTCCAGCACGGTCTCGGCCCGGTCGCGCAAGGAGCGGATCAAGGC
>SKMG01000288.1 GCA_007121175.1 Trueperaceae bacterium
CGAACTCGGGCTCGACGGCAGGCTCCGGCAGACGGCAAGCCCCTAGAGCAGCGCCAGTGCCACCGACACGACCTGCGTCACGGCCGCGAGTAAGGCGGCGATGGCAATCAACCCGGCGACCTCGCTGATACGCCGGCCGGCCGGCAAGCCCTGGCGCGCGAAGGCCCACAGCATCCCGCCGATGACGCCTCCCACGTGCCCCCACAGCGACACGTTGGGGATGGCCACCGACAGCAGCGTGATCAGCGCCATCCACTGCAGCAGCGAGCGCATCAGCGCCCGGTCGTGCGGCTCGCGGCTGCGCAGCACGTCGGCCAAGAGCGCCCCGGCAACGCCCAGCACGCCGCCCGAGGCGCCCACCAAGAGCAGCGTGTCGCCTGCCTGGGCCACGCTGGTCAGGTAGGCCCCCATGGCGGTCCCGAGCGCGAACGCCGCCAGCAAGTCGCCCCAGCCTCGGCGAGCCTCGAAGACGCGTCCTAAGTCGTAGAGCACCCACACGTTGAAGCCGATGTGCACGATGCCAGCGTGCACGAAGGCGTACGAGAGGTAACGCCACCAGGCATCCGCGAACGGGAAGCCCGGCAGGCCCAGGCCGAAGGCGGCGGCGATCGAGCTGGCACGGATCGGAATCGTACCGACTACGAAGGCGCCGACGGCTGTGTCGAGCAGATGCTGGCCGAGGTAGGACAGCGCGATCACCCCTGCCAGGACCGCGGTAGCGCGCGCTCTGCGGCGGACGCGAACTGGCGGCGGCACCTGCTCCCCCCAGGCTTCGAGGCGCTCGGCGTAGCGCCGACGACGGCTCTCCGGTGCCATACGCGCTGCCTCCTGATAGACCCGCGCCGCAACCGCTCGATCCCCAGCGACCTCTGCGGCTCGCGCGATCAGGCCATACAACTCGTCGGCCGGCACGCCCACCAACGGCTCGCGCAGCGTCTCCCGCACGCGGCGCAGGTTGCCGCGCTCGGCGTCGACGCGGGTCTCGGCGAGCTTGATGCTGCGGTAGCCGATCGGACTCTGCGAGCCGCGCTCGAAGCGCGAACGCATCTCGGCCACGAGCCTGTCGGCCTCGTCGACACGGCCCAGCCCCACCAGCGCCTGCACCCGAGCGCCGTCGGCCAGGTAACCGGGATCGCCCTCGCCGGCGCTCGGCAGCGCCAGCACCGACTCGTGAGCTCCTTTGGCCGCCAGCGCCTGGGCGCGCATCGCGACGTCGTCGCGCGCCGGCATGCGCTCGAGCGCCGCATCGGCATCTCCCTGCTGGAGTGCCGCCTGCACCACGATCCGGCGGATCGCGTCGCGACCCGGCTGCGTCCAGTACAGCGCACTGGTGACGAAGTCCGCCAGGCGGTAGCGCCGCAGGCGCGCGAGCGCTGCGACCAGCAGAGGGGACAGCACGAACGGCGCCGATAGCACCAGCGCGACGGAGCGCACCGTCGGACCGAGCGGGTTGCCCGTCAGCTCGGCGGCGGCGACCACGCCGGCGATCAGCGTCGCCGCCAGCGTCTTGACCGGGAGCTCGCCCCACGCCTGGCTCAGTCGCCGGGTCCACTGCAGTGCATAGACACCGAGCACCGCCAGCGCGAGGAGGAGGAAGGCGTCCTGTGTCACGCTCGCAGCGTATCGTCTCGCGCGCCGGCGAGGCGTGCCGTACCGGTGGGAGCCGCGACCCGGGCGGCCGGCGCGGACCGCGGCGTAGGCCCGGTCGTCGGCGCATACCCCACCGTGCTCGCGTGCGGGCGGCGACCGCCGGCGTCGCTCCAACGCCTCTCAGGGTGGCGGTCGCTATGATGCGAGGGCCGCGTTCGAGGCGGCGGCCGCACCCTCACCCGACGCCTGGAGTCCTCCGTGTTCGAGCTCGAGAACCTCCTCATGACCGCGTTCATCACGCTGGGCTACCTGCTCGGGACGGTGCCCACGGGTCTGCTGGTGGCCCGCGTGCGCGGCGTGGACATCCGGCGCAGCGGCAGCGGCAACATCGGCGCGACCAACGTGCTGCGCTCGGTCGGTCCGCTCGCGGCCCTGGTGGTGCTCCTGGTCGACCCGCTCAAGGGCGTGATCGCCGTGGGTCTACCCGCCCTGCTGGGGATCGACCCCTGGATCATCAGCGCCACCGCCATCGCCACTGTGCTCGGCAACACCTTCAACATCTTCCTCGGCTTCAGAGGCGGCAAGGGCATCGCCACGAGCCTCGGGGTGTTCCTGGTGATCGACCCCTTCGTCACGTTCCTGGCGGTCGTGCTGTTCGCCGTCACGGTGCTGCTCTCGCGCTTCGTCTCGCTGGCCTCGCTCATCGCAGTCACGGCCGGGCCGCTCATGCTGCTCGCCCGCATGGACGTCGACCCCAACGTGCTCGGGGCGGCACCGCGCCTCACCACGGCCTTCGCGATCGCGGCGCTGGCCTACTTCAGCCATCGCGACAACATCGTGCGCCTGCGCCGAGGAGAGGAGCACCGCATCGGCGAGCGCCGAGCGCACCGCAGCGACGACCGCGCCGCCGTCAGCCAACCGCCGCCGGACTGACGGGCGCCCGCTGGCGCCGCTTCGAGAGGTTGACCATGGCGACGCCGCCCACCACCACCGCGCCGCCGGCGACGGTGAGCGCGCTCGGCACCTCTCCCAGCCACCACCACGAGAACAGCAGCGCGAAGCCCGGAATCAGGTAGAGCCAGGCCGTGACCAGGGTCGCCGGCGCGCGCGACAGGGCGAAGGCGAAGAGCGTGTACGCCACGGCCGACGGGAACACACCGAGGTGCAGCGCCGCGAGCAGCGACCGCTGGCCGGCGCCGGCGAGGGCGACGTCGAAGCCCGAGAAGAACAGCAGCATCGGCAGCGTGCCGGCCCAGGTGACGTAGGCGGTGAGCTCGAGCGGCCGGTAGCGGCGGAGCAGCGGGCGCTGGAAGACCGCGAAGCAGGCCGTCGCCAGTGCCGCGAGCAGCACCAGTGCGGCGTACGGCCCCAGGCTCGGGGCCAGCCGCTGGCTGCCGTCGCCGAGCACGATCAACGCCACCCCCGCGAGGCCGAAGGCGGTGCCCAACCAACCCAAGGGGCCAAGGGCGTCGTGCAGCACGAAGAACGCGATCAGCGCGGTGAGCGCGGGCGCGGTCGCGATGATGAGGCTGGTCGCACCCGCCGAGACCTGCAGCTGGCCGACGTTCAGCGACACGTGATAGACGGTGATGCCGATCAGCCCGAGACCCAGGAGCGCGGGTACGTCACCGCGCCGGGGCAGCAGCCGCGCGCGCGCCACCAGCAGGAAGACCGCGAAGGCCGCGGAGGCGACCAGGTGCCGCGCCAGCGTCAGGTGCAGGGGCGAGAGCCCCTCGAGGCCCAGCTTGATCGCCGGGAACGCCGACGCCCACAGCACCACCAGGACGCAGAGGGCGACGACCGTCCCGGCTTTCACGCGGGCAGCTCGACGCGGCGGCCGCAGGCGCAACGCTCGTCGTCGCGGACCATGGTCGTCACGCCCTCGCGCAGCCACAGGGCGTCGCAATCGGGACAGCGGATCTCTGGGCGCGTCAGCCCGCGGATCTGCTCGGGCGCGAGCCAGCGGGCCTCGCCGCACCAATGGCACACCACCTCCGCGCCACCCTCGTCACGGATCATCTGCTCGCGCTCGACCGGGCTGAAGTACGACAGCGCCTCGAGCGCCTTGACCAGGTTGCAGCGGCAACGGAACGACAGCGGTAGCGCGTTCCGGGTGAGGACCTCGAGCTCGAGCCCCCAGGTGAGCTCCTCCATCGCCTGGAGCAACGACGTCGCCGCGAGCCGCTCGGTGAACTGCCCGAAAGCCCTGACGTTGGCCTCGAGCAACGTCAGCGCGGCGTCCTCGGCGCCTGGCAGAGCCTGCAGCACCACGCCGCCCGCGGCTCGGACACGCCTCGCGGCGGCGCCGGGCTCGAACGCGACCCCGAGCAGGACCGCCGAGGGGATCTGCTCGGAGGCGTACAGGAACGCCGAGAGGTCCTCGGCGATCTCGCCCGAGACCAGCTGCACGCTCGAGGCGTAGGGGTCGCCGTAGGGCGCGTGGGAGCGGATCACCTCGATCTCGCCGTCGCGTCCGACCGCACCGCCGACGTCGAGTTTGCCGTCATCTCGCGGGGGCAGCTCGGTACGCGGCTGCCGCACGTAGCCGCGCACGGTGCCGTCGAGGCCGGCATCGGCGATGACGCCCCCCAACGGGCCACCGCCGTCGAGCCGCAGCGTGACGCGGTCGCGCGCGCTCTCGAGCAGCACGTGGCTCATGAGCAACGCTCCGGTCAAGGTGCGGCCCAACGCCGCGCCGGCGGTGAGGCTGGTGTCGTGACGCTGCAATGCGTCCGCGACCAGGTTTGTGGTATCGGCGGCTACGACGCGAATGCCACCATTCGCCGCGAGCCCCCGTAGCAGATGGGCCATGCTGATCCTCTCGCGCAACGGACCGGCAGGGCCGGCGGTCGCATGCGTCGGCGAGTATACGGGGCGTTATCCGGTCAGGGCGTCGCGGCGCCCTGGAGTGAACCGCGTCGTCCGGTCAGGGCGTCGCCGCGCCCTCGAGTGCATCGCGTCCACCGAAGCGTCGGCGCAGTCGCCGAAGCGTCGCCGGCGGCACGAGCTTACTCACGTCCGCTCCGAGGCCGGCGATCTCGCGCACCCTCGTGCTCGACACGTAGGACCAGCGCGTCGCCGTCATGACGAAGAGGGTCTCCACCTCCCGGTTCATCTGCCGGTTGAGGTGGGCCATCTGGAGCTCGTACTCGAAGTCCGAGATGGCGCGCAGTCCCTTCACGATCACGGTGGCGTTGGCCCGCCGCATGAACGCCACCAGCAGCCCTTGGAAGGCCGTGACGTCGACCTCCGGCATGCCGGCCACCGTCTCGCGAACGATCGCGACCCGCTCGCCGACGGTGAAGAGGCCCGTGTCCTTGAGCGGGTTGTGGACCACCGCCACCGTCAGGTGATCGAAGAGCCTGCTGGCGCGCCGGATCACGTCGACGTGCCCGTTGTGCAGTGGATCGAAGCTGCCCGGGTAGACGGCCCGCACCATGAGAGCAGTCTACGCTCTGCCGTGGTCGCCGCGCCCGTCAGCCATCAGCCGGGCAGCCTGCAGCACGCAGGACTGCAGCCGCCACTGGGCGTCGGAGCCGCGCTTCATGGCTACGTCGGCGGTCACCACCAGCTCGATCAGGGCGCCGAGGGCCTCCTCGTCGAGCCGCCCTGCGATGGCGAGCGCCTTCCGCGTCGGGAAGGGGCTCGCCGACAGCGCCGCGGCGGCGGCCGCCGCGTCGATGCCCGGGTCGTGCTCACGCAGCCCGACGCAGCCCGCCACCAGGTCGACTTGCCAAGCCAGCGCCGCCATGATCCGGATCGGGGCCTCGCCGAGCTGGAGCAGCGAATCGAGCGTCTCCAGGGCGAGGGCAGCGTCGCCCGCCATGATCGCGTCGATGAGCTGGAACGCGTTGCGCGCCGCAGGGCGATGGACGAGCGCTATCGCGCGCTCCGGCGTGAGCGGCTCGTCGAGCACGCGTAGCTTGGCGAGCTCGGAGGCGATGCTCGGAAGGTCCTCACCGAAGAGGTCGGCGATGGTCGCGGCGACGTCGCCGCGCGTCGCGATGCCCTGCCGCTCCAGTTCCTGCTGCACCCAGCGCACGAGGTTGCCGAAGCGCGGGGTGTTGAAGTGCTCCAGCGTGCCGAGCGCGCGCCAGCGACGCTGCCTGGCGGGCGTGGCGGCCGCGTCCAAGACGATCACGATGGCGTCGGAGGGCGCCGTCTCGAGCAACGCGATCACGGCGTTGCGCTCGCCGGTGGCGGAGCCGCCACCACCGGTGCCCGCGCCACCGGAGGCCGCGCCGCCTCCCTCGCGGCCGCCCCCGAAGGCGGCATCGAAGTCGAGCGCCAGCACGGGACGACCGAACAGGCCGCCCTGGCGTAACGCCTCGTCCACCCCGCGCGCGTCGAGGCCCTCCCCCAGCCGCACCAGGGTACGGTCCTGCTGGCTCGACTCCGCGCGGGCGGCCTCGGCGAACGCGCGGCCGGCGAGGAACGGGTCACCGCTGTAGACCGAGATCACGCGCGGGCCCGTGCCACGACTGCTCAGGCGCCGATCGGCGTGGCCTGCAGCGCGTCGAGCATCGCCGCGGCGTGCGCGAAGCGGCGGCCGGGCTCGCGCGCGAGGGCGCGGGAGAGCAGCGGAGCGAGACAGGCTGCCTCGGCGGGCAGCGGAGCGAGCGTGATGCGATCGTCGCCGGTCAGGAAGCGCAGCACCTGAGAGCCGTACGGCGCGTCACCGGTCAGCGCGTGATAGAGCAGCGCGCCCACCCCGTAGAGGTCGGAGCGGTGATCAGTGCGGATCCCGTGGAACTGCTCGGGCGCCATGTAGTTCGGGGTGCCCAGCAGCTGCTGATCGCCGGTGATGGCGGTGAGCGCCAGGTCCTTCGCGAAGCCGAAGTCGGTGAGCAGTGCCCGCTCGCCGCGGATCAGCACGTTCGAGGGCTTGACGTCGCAGTGGATCACGCCGTTCAGGTGGGCGTGCTCTAAGGCGCGCAGCACGTCACGGACGACCTTGAGCGCGCGCGCGACCGGCAGCGGCCCGTCGGCCAGAGCCTGGGCCAGGTTCACGCCGGGGACGTAGGCGTAGACGAGGGCACCCTCGATGGTGGCGAGCAGCGGGACTACGTTCTCGTGATCGAGCTTGCGCACCACGTCGGCCTCGCGCTCGAGCCGGCGGGTTGCCTCGGCAGAGAAGCCGGAGAGCCGCTTCACCACCACCAGCCGGCCACGCCACTTGGCCAACTCCACGCGTACCAACCCCTGCTGCGACAGCACCCTCACGAGCTCGAACACTGCCCCTAAGCTAGCACGTCCCCGCCGTAAGCGCTCCAGGACGGGAGATCTCGGTGCCGGCGCAGGCGGCGCCCGCAGGCACGCGGAGCGCACCGTGATCGACGGTGGTGAGCACCGGCACGCCGGAGCGCCCGAGCCGCTCGAGCACGACCGGCGAGGGGTGCCCGTAGCGGTTCGCCCCGACCGAGATCAGCGCCAGTTGCGGTTGGGCCGAGAGCAGCAGCGCCGTACTGGTGCTCGTGCTCGAGCCGTGGTGCGGCGCCAGCAGCACCGGCGTGGGCGGCACCGGCAAGTCGGCTTCCACCGCCGCCGGCACGTCGCCCAGCAGCAGCGCCCAGGGCGCGCCGCGGTAGCGCACGAGCAGCGCTACGCCATCGTGGTTGCTCTCGCCCTGTCGCTCGCTGGTGGGGTGCAGCACGTCGAGGCGCAGCTCGCCGAGGACGGCGGACTCTCCGCGTCGGACCTCGCGGATGGCCACCCCGCGGCGTCGAGCCGCGCCTTCCAGCGCTTGCCAGACGGGACGGTCGGGCTCGGCGTGGCCGATCCACAGCGCTCCCACGGGGAACGCTTCGACCACCGAGCGCAGCCCTCCCATGTGGTCGAGGTCGGGGTGGCTCGCGATCACCAGCGGCAGCCGCCACACCCCGAGCGCCCGCAGCGCTCGCACCACCACCCGCTCGCCCATGTCTGTGCCGCCGAAGGTGACGCCGCCGCCGTCGATCAGTACCGCGGCCCCGGCGCCGAGGCGCAAGACGATCGCGTCACCTTGACCGACGTCGAGGACGATGAGCTCGGGCAGGCCGTGGCGGTCGGGCAGCAGCCACGCCACGGACGCCGCGCAGCTCACCACCAGCAGCGCGGAGCGCCAGCGGATGGCTCGATGGACCGTCATCGCCAGTGCCGTGAGCGCGCACGCCGCCAGCACGTGCCCTGAGGGACCGACCTCGGCCCAGGGCAAGGCGGGGCCGCGGGCTGCGAGCGCGGCCAGCGCCAGGAGCACCTCGGCCAGAGGGCCTGCCAGCGCGTTCGGGACCTTCGCGAGGGCCGGGTGGACGAGCCCCGCGAGCCCGGCGAGCGC
>SKMG01000428.1 GCA_007121175.1 Trueperaceae bacterium
CGAGTAACGCGTTCTGAAACACGCCGCCGGAGAGCACGACCCGCTCGAAGCGAACGGTGGCCTGCAGGTCATGAGCCGCCTGTGCCACACCTGCGGCCAGGGCCTCGTGGAAGCGCCACGCCACGCTGCCTCGACTCGCGCCCGCCTCGAGGTCGTCCATGACCGCCGCCAGCAGCGGTGCATGATCCCAGCAGCGGCCGTCGAACGGCCACGGGTAGCCTCCCTGCCGCTCCGCAGGTCCCGCTTGCTGCGCTGCAGCTTCCAGGGCTATGGCCGCCTGGCCCTCGAAGCTCATGCTGCGGTGGAAGCCGGTCAGCGCCGCGACGGTATCGAACAGGCGGCCGACGCTCGTCGTTCGCAGCGTGTTGAGGCCGCTCGCGATCAGGGTCCGGGCGAACTGCACGCGGGCCTCGGGGAGGTTGAAGGGCGACCGCAGGACGCGTTCCCAGACGCCGTCTCCCAGCGCCTCGAGCCAGCCCACGGCGGCCTGCACCGGACTGCGCGCCGCAGCATCGCCCCCCGGCAGATAGCCCGGCCGCAGGTGGGCGATGCGGCGCAATCCCGACTCGAGGCTGCCGACGAACACCTCCCCGCCCCAGATGGTGCCGTCGTCGCCGAGTCCCGCGCCGTCGAAGGCGAAGCCGAGCACCGGCAGCGTCCAGGCGGCCTGCTCGGCCAGCACGCTGGCCACGTGGGCAGCATGATGCTGCACGGCGACGCGCTCGCCACCGAGCCGCTCGGCGAAGCGGCTGCTGGGGTAGGCGGGGTGGCGGTCGTGCACCAGCCGCACACGGCGGGCATCGACGCCGTACATGGCGCACAGGTCGTGAACGGTCTCCTGGAACGCCAGGAACGACTCGAGATCGCCGAGGTCGCCCAGATGCTGGCTGACGTAGGCGGCGCCGCCGGCCGCGAGCGCGATGCTGCTCTTGAGCTCGGCCCCGAGCGCCAGCAGCGGTCGCTCGAAGCGCTCCGAGCGGAGCACCGGAGCCGGTGCGTAGCCGCGTGCGCGGCGGACCACGACGCCCTCGCCTGCCATCACCTGCGCGACGCTGTCGTCGACACGCCGCGCGATAGGGCGCTCGCCGACCAGGAAGGCGTCTGCCAGCCCTTGCAGCCGCTCGAAGGCCTCCTCGTCCCGATAGGCGATCGGCTCCGAGGAGCGGTTGGCGCTGGTCATCACCAGGAGTTCGGGCGCACCGTCGTCGAACAGCAGGTGGTGGACGGGGGTGTACGGGAGCATCACGCCGAGGCTGGCGTTATCGGGTGCCAGCCCGTCCGGCAGCGCATCGCCACGCTTGGACAGGAGCACGATGGGTCGCGCTGCACCAGCGAGCAGCCGGCGAGCCGCTGGCGTCAGGTCGACGTGCGCAATGAGCGCGTCGAGGTCGCGCGCCATCACCGCGAAGGGCTTCTCCTTGCGGTACTTGCGCTCGCGCAGCGCCCGCACGGCATGTTCGTCACGGGCGTCGCAGGCGAGGTGGTACCCGCCGAGGCCCTTGACCGCCACGATCGCCCCCTGCCGCAGCGCTCGTACCGCGGCCTGCAGGGCGCCGTCGTCCCAGATCGCGTCGGCGCCCATCCGCGCGAAGCGTAGGCGGGGCCCGCACACCGGACAGGCGATCGGCTGGGCGTGGAAGCGTCGATCGAGGGGATCGCGGTACTCGGCCTCGCAGCGTGCGCACATCGTGAAGACGCGCATGGTGGTGAGCTCGCGGTCATACGGGAGCGCCTCGATGATCGAGTAGCGTGGACCGCAGTTGGTGCAGTTGATGAAGGGATAGCGGTAGCGGCGATCGGCCGGATCGCGGAGCTCGCGCAGGCAGTCGTCGCAGACCGTCAGGTCGGGCGAGATGGCGGTGGTGACGCCCGCGATGCGCTCGCTGCCGACGATCACGAAGCCGGCCGGAGCGGAAGCGGCAGCGCGACGTTCGAGCTCGACGATCGCGTCGATCCTGGCGGCTGCCGGCGCCTCGGCTCCGATCGCGGCGACGAACGGCTCGAGCGTCTCGGAGTCGGCAGTGGCTTCGACGACCACGCCATGCCCGTCGTTGTGGACAGAGCCGACGACACCGTAAGCCCG
Organism: Trueperaceae bacterium; assembly: GCA_007121175.1. Lineage (GTDB taxonomy): Bacteria > Deinococcota > Deinococci > Deinococcales > Trueperaceae > CSSed10-48. Next base: position 2,084 of record SKMG01000428.1, read on the forward strand.
CGCCAGCCGGTAGACGAAGGGCCTGAAGCCGACGCCCTGCACGGTTCCCGTGACGCGCAGGCGGCGCCGCTCGAGCGGCATGGCCTCAACCCCGCTTGCTGGAGAGGCGCTCTCGCAGGAACCCCAGCCAGGACCCCATGCCTTCGCCGGTACGCGCCGACAACTCGAACAGCTGCGCCGCTGGCGTCACCTGGCGCAGGTTGTCGAGCGCGCGAGCGCGGTCGTACCCGACCGCCTCGGCGATGTCGAGCTTGTTGATCACCACCGCGTGCGCTTCCCTGAAGATGCGCGGGTACTTCAGTGGCTTGTCCTCGCCCTCGGTGACCGAGAGCAGCGTGATCCGCAGGTCCTCCCCGAGGTCCCAGGCAGCGGGGCACACGAGGTTGCCGACGTTTTCGATCACGAGCACGTCGAGGCTCGTCAGGTCGAGCCGTTCGACGGCGCGGGCGACCATCTCCGCCTCGAGGTGGCACACGGTGCCGGTGACGATCTGCACCGAGGGGGCGCCGGCCGCGTGGATGCGCAGGGCGTCGTTGTCGGTCTCGAGGTCGCCGACGATGACGGCGAGCTGCAGCTCGCCGCCGAGCTCTCTCACGGTGCGCTCGAGCAGGGCGGTCTTGCCGGAGCCGGGAGACGAGACGACGTTGATCACCAGACAGTGGGCGAATGCCTCGCGATTGGTCGCCGCCACGGCGTCGTTGTGGGCCATCAGCGACCGCTGCACCTGGACGATCCGGGCGCCGGTCACCTCGGTGGTTCCGTGCGCGCTGACGCGCACGTCACGGGTCACGATCGGGTCGGCCATCAGGCCACCTCCAGGTGGCTCACGTGCATCTCTCGCCCCTCGCGCAGCTCGGCCGATGGGACCTCGCACGTCGGGCACACGGCGATGCCGAAGCGGTTGTCGATGACGAACTCGGTTTGGCAGGCATCGCAGAATGCGACGCCCTGCCGGTACGTGATCTCCAGACGGGCGGCGGCGGCCATGGTGCCTTCGCGGGCCCCGAGGAAGGCGAACTCGAGCGCCTCGGGCACGACGCCAGATAGCGCACCGATCTCAACGTGGATCGCCTCGATGCGCTCGGCGCCCTCACGGCGAGCCGCCGCCTGCGCGAGTTCGACCATGCTCACCGCCAGACTGAACTCATGCATGCCGCAGCACGATCTCCTCGGCGCCGCACCTGCCCCCGGCGGCGACGTTCGCATGGTACCGCGAACGACCGCAACGGCCGGTGCCGGAAACCGTAGCAGGCACGCCGGAGCCCGCCCGTGGTCGCGCGGCGTCGGCACGGCCTCGAGCGCCACTCGTGCCCGAGCGCCACCCCAGCGACGTCAGGCGGCGGTCTTCGCCCGCTGCACCTGCTCGAAGGCCGCGATGTCGGCCAGCGTGGTCCTGCGCAGGAAGTCGATCTGCTCTTGACGATGCAACGTCCAGAACGCATGCGCCGGACAGGCCCGCTCGTCGCTGCACTCGGCGGCGCCGAGCATGCAGCGCAGCTCGAGGAGCGGATCGTCGAGCGCGTATGCAATGTCGTACAAGGCGATCGTCTCGGGCGGCCGGGCCAGGGCCACCCCTCCGCCAACGCCGCGACGCGTCACGACGAGCCCGCGCCGTGCGAGCGAGTGGATGATCTTCGCGAGATACGGGTGCGGCAGGTCGGTCGCCTCGGCGATGTCCTTGATGAACAGCGCCTTGCCGCCGCTGCTCGCGATATGACCGAGTGCCGTGATGGCGTAGCCGGTCGACTGTGTCATCGTCGTGCGTCCTCCTCAAGTGGCTTCCGCCGGCCGGCATCGAGACGCGTTCTGGATATCGGTGTCGCCTATGCCTGAGTCTAGGTATGCCCGCCATCTCGTGTCAAGATCGACCGTCCAGCTGCGACAACGTCCAGCAGCTGGACTGCGGGTAGCGGTCATGGTCTGGCGCTGCCTTTGGCGGCCGTCATCACCTCGGCGCGCACCGTCAGCCGCTCGACCAGGTCAGTCTTCAGCCGAACCCCGATCCCCGCGCCGGGCGGCACCGACTGCACCCCGTCGACGGCATCGAGCAACGGTTCGACGATGTCCTCGTCCCAGTAGCGGCTGGCACTGCTGGTGTCACCGGGCAGCACGAACCCCTCGAGCGTCGACAGCTGCAGGTTGTGGGCGCGTCCGACGCCTGACTCGAGCATGCCCCCGCACCAGACCGGTGCCCCGAACGACACCGCCACGTCGTGCAGCCGCCGCGCGGCTGCGTATCCCCGCACCCGGCCGACCTTGACGTTGATCACCCGGCCGGCGCCGATCTGCAGTCCCTTGCGCGCGTCCTCCGCGCTGTGGATCGACTCGTCGAGGCAGATCGACGTATCGAGTCGAGCCTGTAGCGCCGCGTGGTCGACGAGGTCGTCGTGCGCGAGAGGCTGCTCGATGTACGCCAGGTCGAATGCGTCGAGCAGCCGCAGCGTCGGAGCATCGACCAGACGATAGGCGCTGTTCGCGTCGACCGTCAGGTCGGCGTCAGGGAACGCCTCGCGTACCGCGCGCACCGGCGCGACGTCCCAGCCGGGCTTGATCTTGAGCTTCACGCGCCGGTATCCCTGGTCGAGGTGCACGCGCGCTTGCTCGACCGTGGCCTCGAGGCTGGGCTGGATCCCGATCGACACGCCGACCGGCACAGCCGTACGGACGCCGCCCAGCAGGTGCCACAACGGCACGCCGAGCGACCTCGCCTGTAACTCCCAGAACGCCATCTCGACCGCGGCAACGGCCATGTTGTGGCCGCGCAGCGAGCCGAGGTCGCGGACGAGCTGGTGCGGCGTGGCATAGTCGCGTCCCAAGACGAGCGGCGCCACGAAGTCACGGATCACACCCCAGGCCGTGTCGCGCGTCTCGTAGCCGTAACCGGGGAACTCGCCGGCGACGCATTCAGCGATGCCCTCGCCGGCCTCGCCGCGGACCGTGACGAGCACGATCCGACGGTCCTGCTCGACTCCGAAGCTCGTCTCGAATCGGAAGCGCAGGCGCATGGCGAGTTCGCGCAGCTCGAGCTGTTCGATACGCATGTCACCATCATGGCGCCTCGAGCACGAGCGGTGCCAGGCGCGGGCGGAGGGCGCCGAAGCGATGCTCCGTTGCCGCCTCGCCGACTGCTACGTTGGGGGCGGTGCGCAAGATCCTGCACGTCGACATGGACGCGTTCTACGCTGCGGTGGAGCAGCGCGACGAGCCGCGGCTGCGAGGCCGCCCGGTCGCGGTGGGTGGCGAGAGCGATCGCGGGGTCGTGATGACCGCGTCGTACGAGGCACGCCGCTTCGGCGTCCACTCGGCTATGCCGACCGCAGTCGCCCGGCGTGCCTGCCCGGAGCTGATCGTGGTCGCGCCTCGGTTCGCGGCCTACCACGAGGCCTCGGCGGCCGTGCACGCGGTGTTCCGGAGCTTCACCGACGTCATCGAGCCGCTGGCGCTGGACGAGGCGTTCCTCGACGTGAGCGCACCCAAGCGAGGACCGCCGTCGGCGACGCTCCTGGCGCGCGCCATCAAGGCCGAGATCCTGGCCACGACCGGTCTCACGGCTTCGGCCGGTGCGGCCAACGGCAAGTTTGTGGCGAAGGTCGCCTCGGGCATGCGGAAGCCGGACGGGCTGACGGTGATCACACCCGAACGTGTCCCCGCGTTCGTCGCGGGGCTGCCGATCGAGGCCTTCTTCGGGGTCGGGCCGCGCACCGCGGCGCGGCTGCGGGCCCTCGGCATCCGAACCGGCGCCGATCTCCTCCGGATCGAGCCCGGGCGCCTGCACGACACGGTCGGTAAGCTCGCGCGCTCGCTGATCCTCCTCGCGAGCGGCATCGACGAGCGCCCCGTGGTTCCAGACCGCCAGCGCAAGTCGATCGGTGCCGAGCGTACCTTTGCCCGCGACCTCGAGCAGCGCGAGGCCCTAGAGCCCGAACTCGTCGCCGTATGCGCGGCCGTCGGACGGCGGCTGGGCCGGGCGAACCTCGCGGCACGCACGCTAACGGTCAAGGTCAAGTACCGCGACTTCCGCGTGATCACGCGTTCGTCGACGCCAGCCACTCCGGTGGTCGACACGGCCGAGGTGCAAGCGTGGGCGCGGGCGCTGCTGTTCGACACGCCGCGACCGCCCGGAGCGCTGCGGCTCGTCGGCGTCAGCCTGAGCGGCCTCTTTCCCGCCGACCGACGCGTGGTGCAGCCGGCCCTACCGTTCGCGGGGCCAGACGACGCCCCTGTCGCCGGATCCTGAGCTCGCCCGCTCTCACGTTCGGCCGCCGGGGTACCCTGGTTCGATGGACACGTCGCTTCCTCCCCGCGCTGCCGCCGTACTCGAGGAGCTCCTGGCGGGCAACGATCGCTACGCTCACGACCGCCCGAGCCACCCGCACCAGGGACGCCGCACCCGCGCTGCGCTCGCCGTCGGCCAGCACCCTGCCGCCGCGATCCTGGCGTGCTCCGATTCGCGCGTACCGCCGACATTGATCTTCGACCAGGGCCTCGGTGACCTGTTCATCGTGCGCAACGCGGGCCAGGTGCTCTCGCCCGACGCGCTCGCCAGCCTGGAGTTCGCCGTGCTGGAGCTCGACGTGCCGCTGATCGTGGTGCTCGGCCACCAGTGCTGCGGCGCCGTCCGCGCCGCGGCCGCCACCTTCGGCGGCGACGATGTCCCCGAGGGGCACCTGGCTCAGGTGCTGGCCCCGTTGGCGCCCTCGGTCGCGTTCGCATCCAGGCAGGCTGGCGGCGACGATCTCGAGGTGCTATCCGAGCTCGCCGGCCTGGCCCACCTGCGGCTGACCGTCAAGGCCTTGCGGCGGGCCGGCCCCATCATCGCCGGGCGCGTGGCGGAAGAGCGCCTCGGGGTGGTCGGGCTCCGCTACGAGTTCTCGACCGGGCTGACCCGCAGGGTCGACGCCGGTGCGGCGGTCGGGGTCGGGGCCTGACGCCCGGCGCCGGTGACCGCCGGCGCCCCTGGACCATCCCGAGCAGCCCCCTCGTCGAGGTCTGCCATCATCCGCCGCAGCGCCGGCGCCGAGATCTCGCCGACGTGCACCGCGGCGAGGCGACCATCGGCGTCGAAGGCGAAGGTGGTCGGGAGCCCGGCCACCCGGAGCGCTGCGGCCACGGCCCCGTCGCGATCGAGCAGCACGCCGTCGTGTGGCAGGCCGGCCCGGTCGAGGTAGGCGCGGACCGCGTCCGCGCTCTCGCGTTGGTTGACGAGCGCGACCCGCACCGAGGGCGTCGCCGCGGCCGCGTCGAAGAGGATCGGCAGTTCGCGACGACAGGGCGGGCACCAGGTCGCCCAGACGTTCACGATGACCGGCTGGCCGAGCTCGGCGAGCGCGACATCGCTGCCCAGCAGGGACTCGAGGTGGAGCGACGGGATCCGTACGGCGCCAGCATCGACGCCGGGCGTCATCACCGCCGACGGCAGCCACCAGGCGACCAACGCTGCCGTGCCGAGTGTGGGGGCTAGCGCGCGAACGGACGCTGCCTTGCGGCCGTGGAAGACCGTCACCATGGCGGCCGCCACGATCCCCCACCACGGTGCGAAGCCGCCCTGCCACACCATCGGGATGGTGCCCGGAGCCGCCAGGTAGTGGCTGGCGTTCGCGACCACGAAGCCTGCGCGGGCGCCGAGGAACGCCGCCAGAGCCGCCTGCCACGCCCAGCTGGCCAGCTCGGGACGGCCCCGCCGTGCCAGCAGCTCCGCGCCCACCAGCAGCACCAGAAAGCCCAGGCCGGCATAGGCCCGGTCGAGGGAGAGCACGATCGGTCCCAGCGTCAGCGCACCCACGAGGCTCGCCTAG
>SKMG01000037.1 GCA_007121175.1 Trueperaceae bacterium
CCCACGCTGCCTAGGCCGGGGCCGACGTTGCCGACGGTCGCGGCGGAGGCGGTGAAGGCGGTGACGAAATCGGCGCCCAGGTAGATCAGCAGGGTCGTCGAGATCGCGAGCATGAAGGAGTAGAGCGTGATGAAGGCGGCGATGGCGCGCAGCACCTCCTCGGAGATGGTGCGGGCGCCGACCCGTAGCGGCAGGACCGCCCGCGGGTGCAGCGCCCGATGCACTTCTCGCACCGTGTGGGCGCCGACGATCAGCCACCGCATCACCTTGATGCCGCCGGCGGCCGAGCCGGCCGAGCCGCCGATGAACATGAGCAGGACCAGCGTGACGCGGGCGCGGTCGGGCCAGAAGTCGAAGTCCGCCGACGCGTAGCCCGTGGTGGTCAGGATCGAGATGGTCTGGAAGAAGCCGTGCCGCAGCGCCTCGCCGCCGCCGTAGAGCGGCACCAGGTGCAGGCTCAACAGCGAGCCCGCGACCACGACGATCGCCACGTAGGTGCGCAGCTCCGGGTCCCGCCACAGGTCGCGCGGGCGGCCCATGAATGCCCGGAACAGTAGGGCGAAGTTCACGGCCGCGAGCGTCATGAACACGATCGCGACCAGGTCGACCGCCAGGCCGTACGCCTCGAAGGAGCGTGCCTCGGGCGAGAAGCCCGCAGCCGACACGGTCGTGAAGGCGTGTGCGACGGCCTCATAAGGCTCCATCCCCGCCAGCACGTAGCCGAAGGCGCACGCGGCCGAGAGCGACACGTACAGCGCCAGCACGGCTAGCGCGGTGTTGCGCAGCCGCGGCGTGAGTCGCTCCTCGGTCGGGCCGGGCAGCTCGGCGTGGAAGATCTGCCTCCCAGCGATCGCGAGCTGCGGGAACACCGCCACGAAGACCACCACGATGCCGATGCCTCCCACCCACTGGGTGAAGGCGCGCCACATGAACAGGGCCGGCGGCACGCCGGTGAAGTCGACGATGGCGGTGGCGCCGGTCGCGGTGAAGCCCGACATCGACTCGAACAGCGCGTTGAGTGGTTCGATGCCTGCCCCCATCAGGTACGGGATGGTTCCGACGACGGGGATGAGCGACCACAGCACCAGCACGCCCATGAGCGCCTCGCGGCGGCTCGGCTCTTGGTCGGGTCGGCCGATCAGCCGCAGCGGGACACCGAGCGCTCCCGCCACCGCGGCCGTGACCAGGAACGGCAGGGGCGGGTCGCCGATGATGGTGGCGTAGAGCGAGAAGCCGATCAGGGCCAGGCAGAGTGCCAGCAGCCCGATGCTGACGACGTAGGTGGCGAAGCGCCCACGCCGACCGCGGGGCATCTCAGATGACCGTACCGCGCTCTTGCCGGTCCAGCCAGGCCTCGACGGCGTCGACGTTGTCCGGCGTGGTGATCAGGAACAGGTGGTCGCCGGGCTGGATGCTGGTATCGCCGGTCGGCACGATGGCGCGGTTCTTGCGCAGGATCGCGCCGATCAGCGAGTTGCGAGGCGCCCCGAGTTCGAACACGCGGCCGGCTTTGGCCTGCTGCGGGAAGGTGACCTCCATGACCTCGGCTCGGTCCTCGATGGTCGCGAGATGGTCGACCTCGTCGAGCCGTAGCCAGTTGATCACCTCCTGCAGCGCGGCAGTGCGCGGCGTCAGCGGCGCGTCGATGCCGACGCGCTCAAACAGGCGCCGGTTGCGCGTCCGGCTGACCCGGGTGACCACCTTGGGGATGCCGAGCTGCTTCGATAACAGCGAGATCAGGAGGTTCGCGGCGTCGTCGGCGGTCACCGCCACCACCACGTCGACGTCCTCGATGCGTTCTTGCTCGAGCAGCTCGAGGTCGGTACCGTCGCCGCGCAACACCAACGCCTTGGGCAGCAGGCCTGCGAGCTTCTCGGTGCGAGCCTCGTCCGACTCGATGATGGTGACGTCGAGACCGTAGTCGAGCAGCTCCTCGCTCACCATGAAGCCGACGTTGCCGCCGCCGATCACGGCGACGCGCTGGCGCCGGCGGCTCGGAGCGAAGCGCGCCTCGATCCGGCGCACTCCCTCACCGGTGCCCATGAACACGACCTTGTCGCCGATGTGCAGGTGGTTCTCTCCGGTGGGAACCACGAAGGCGTCACCCCGCAGCAGGGCGGCCACCAGCACGCCCTCTGGGAGCTTGATCTGAGAGAGCGACTCCTCCAGGTAAGGATCGCCCGGCTCCATGCGGTACTCCACCAGCTTGACGCGCCCGCCGGCGAAGGAGCCGGTGTCGAGCGCGCGCGGGACCCGGACGATCTCCACGATCTGCTGCGCCAGCGTCCGCTGCGGCCACAGGATCCGGTCGATCGTCAGGCCGATCGTCTCCATCGCGCCCCGTGGCCGGAAGGCATCGACGTAGCGCTGTCGGGTCACGAAGGCCATCGTCTCCTTGGCGCCCAACCCCTTCGCCGCCAAGCAGGCGAGCACGTTGATGTCGTCGTTGAGGGTGCAGGCGATGAAGGCGTCGGCGCCGTCGACGCCGGCCAAGCGTAGGTCGTCCGGATCGGCGCCATTGCCGCGGAGGAAGCGCACGTCGAGGTGTTCGAAGGCCTCGCCGCGCCCCTCATCCTGATCGATGACGGTCACGTTGTGAGAGCGATGCAGAGCGCCGGAGACCAGCACGCCGATCTCGCCGCCGCCGACCAGGACCACGTTCATCGGCTGGGCATCGTACTGCTGCTAGGGCGTCTTGTACAGGGCGCGCGCTCTTTGCGAGCGTGGCGGCGCCGGAGCGCTATCACGTCGCGCGCCGGACCAGCGCCACGCTCGAGACCAGCAGCGTCGTCGCCAGCAGCGCCCAGGGCCAGTGGTGGCCGTAGCGGACGAAGGGGGTCAGCTCGTCGCGCAGGTCGAAGCGTACCGCCAGGTGACCCGACGTGAAGCGCTGGTATTCGGCCGTGAGCCTGCCGAAGGGGTCGACCGCCCCGGTGATGCCGTCGTTGGCCGCGCGCAGCAGGTAGCGCCTGGTCTCGATCGCCCGCATGCGGCCCATGTCGAGGTGCTGGCGCGCACCGTCGCCGCGGGCGAACCAGGCGTCGTTGGTGATCACCACCAGCACCTGCGCTCCGGCCGCCACCATCTCGGCGCTCACGGCCGGGAACACCGACTCGTAGCAGATGGCGGTCGCCAGGGGGCCGAGCCGTGATTCGAGCGGCACGGGACCAGGGCCGGGGCTGGTGCTCACCATCATCGGCAGGTTGAGCGTGGCGAAGACGGCTCGGTAGAGTCCGTCGAGCGAAGCGATCAGCGGCCAGCGCTCGCCGAACGGTACCAGCACGTGCTTGTCGTAGCGGCCTCCGAGTTGGCCACCTTCCATGGCATAGGCGCTGTTGTAGGAGCGCGCGCGCCCCGAGTCCGGATCGAGGTCGCGGCCGCGACCGCCGATGACGAAGGTCGAGCCCGGCGCCGTGGCCTGGATGCGCTGTCGCAGGTCTTCGTTCACCGCCCCATCGAGGTCGTAGCCGGCCAGTGCCCCTTCGGGCCAGATCACCAGGTCGGGCGGGGCGGCCATGCCGGAGACCCCGAGTTCGGTGATGGCGAGGTGCACCTCGAGTTCACGCGAGACCCCGACCGCCCGCCCGAACGGGTCGACGTTGCCCTGCACCAGCAAGGCGGTGTACGGAAGCGTGCCGGGCTGCGGCGGTACGACGCGGGCTCCCCACCACCACCCAGCGACGATCAGGGCCACCGTCGCCAGCGCCGGCAGCACACCGGTCCAGGCGGGGGCGTGGCGGCTTGCCGGCCGTTCGGCCAGCACGAACGGTGCCGCCAGCGCCGCAGCCAGCGCCGCGGTGAGCAGCGACAGGCCGGTCACGCCCACCAGCGAGGCCGCCTGCGCCACGGGCGTGTCGAGCCAGACGTAGCCGAGCGTGCCCCAGGGGAAGCCGAAGTAGCCCTGGCTCCGGAGCCACTCCACCAGCACCCACAGCGGCGGCAGCAGCCACAGGGCGGCGGCGCCGCGTCCGGCGACGAGCCGGGCCGTCCAGCCCACCAGCCCCCAGATGGCGGCCAGCACGGCGAGCATCAACGGGTAGAGGACCCAGAAGAACGGGCCGAGGAAGTCCGGCGCCGAGAAGGACAGCGGCAGCCACATCACGTAGACGCCGAAGAAGCCGAGCGCGAACAGCGCGCCTACCCAGAATGACGCTCTGGGCGTCTCGGCCCGCGCGATCAGCGCGAACGGCACCGCCAGCACCGCCGCGAACGGCCACATGCCGGTGGGCGGCAGCGCGGCCGCGAGGACCACACCGGACGCCATGGCGAGCAGCGCGGGCATCAGGCTCATGCTAACGCGCTCCGTCACGCCTCGGCGAGCAGGGCCGCCACCAGCCCCAGGCGGTCGAGCGTCTCCGGCACGCGGACGTGCTCGTCGCTGGTGTGCGCGCCGCCGCCGACCGATCCGAGCCCGTCGAGCGTCGGCACGCCGAGCGCCGAGGTGTAGTTGCCATCGGAGCCGCCCCCAACGACCGAGCCGCCGACCGTCCAGCCCGCCGCGGCGGCCAGCTGCCGAGCGCGCTCGAGCAGCGCCTGGTTCGCCGTGTTCGGCTCCATCGGCGGCCGGTTGAGGCCGCCTTCCACCTCGGTGCGCACGCGCGGGTCGCGCAGCGCGTAGCCGCGCACCGCCGCGTCGACGCGTTCGGCCTCGGCGAGGTTCAACACCCGCACGTCGACGACCAGCTCGGCGCGTTCGGTGACGACGTTGCTGGCGGTCCCGGCGCGCGCTACGGTCGGCGTCACCGTGGTGCCGGCCTCGTCGTCTCCCAGACCGACGAGCTCGAGCACCAGATGCGCCAGCTCGACCAGCGCGCTCGCGCCCTCGTGCGGCGCCAGGCCCGCGTGCGACGCACGGCCATGCAGCGTGATCCGGTAGCCGGCGACGCCCTTGCGGCCGACCTTCAGCGCACCATCGTCGCGGCTCGGTTCCAGCACCAGCACGCGCTGGTGCTGCCTCGCCTCGCGCTCGATGAGCGCGCGGCTGGCACGCGAGCCGATCTCCTCATCGGGTGTCACGAGCAGCGTGAGCGGACCGGCGGGGGAGAGGCCGGCGGCTCCGAGCAGGCGCGGCGCCAGCAGCGCGGTGACGATACCGGCCTTCATGTCGAGCACTCCCGGCCCGGCTGCGACGTCGTCGCGCAGCTCGAACGGACGCCCGAAGCTGCCGCGCGGATGGACCGTGTCGTAGTGGCACAGCAGCAGCGTGCCGGGCCCCGGTACGCCCTGACCGTAGCGCGCCAGCAGCACGTCGCCGACGGGCGCGGGCTCGCTCGAGCGCGCGCCCTCGCGCCGCACCAGCCAACCGTCCGCCTCCAGCAGCGGCTGGAGGCAGTCGACGAAGGCGCTCGCGCCCTCGGTGTCACCCGAGGGCGTCTCATGGCGCACCAACGCCTCGAGCGCCTCCACGAAGGCGTCGCGATGCTGGTGGGCGAGCTGGCGCAGCTGGGCCGGATCCATGCCCTTCAGTCTAGGCCGAGCGCCTGCCGCGCTGGGTGCGTCGGGCGTCGCGAGCAGGCAGGCGCGGGCGCTCGCGGTCGGCCCGCCACAGCGTCTCCGCCAGCTGGCGCACGCTCGGTTCGCGCGTGGTTCGGGCATAGGAGTAGCCGAGCTGGAGATCGGCGCGCGCGCCTCGCGGATCGACCTCGATCGCCGCCTGGTAGCGCGCCAGGTAGACCTGCGCGAGCAGCACGTCGCGCATCCGTTGCGGCTTCACCGCGTGCAGATCGCGCAGCGCCTCCGCGAAGGCGGCCAGGGCGGCGCGCACGTCGCCGCGCTCGAGCAGCGCCTTGCCTCGCTTGTAGTGGCGTGCCGCGTTGTAGAGCAGCTCGCGCATGGCGCCGAGTCTACCGCGGCGGCCGGCTCGGCAGCGTGGCGGCGGCCGGCGCCCGCTGATCACGCCTGCGGGCGCGCGGGCCGATCGATGGCACTGTGCTCGGGACCCTCGGCGTCACGCTCCGCAGCGTCGCGCTCGGAGAGCGTCAGGCGCGCCCTGGTGTGGGCCTCGCGCGTGATCGGCGAGGTCCAGGCCAACAGCGCGGCGAGCGCGAAGATGGCGGCCGCCACCGGACCGAGCAGCGTCTGCAGACCGCGAACGGTGTGTTCGGCCTGCTGCGCCACGCCGGGCACGTAGCCGAGCAGTGCGGTTGCTAAGGCGTTGGCGAACACGCCGACCGAACCGGCGAGCTTCTGTCCGAAGGTGAACACGGCGTAGAGCAGCCCCTCGCGGTGCTCTCCCGAGCGGAGCGCGTCGAACTCGACCACGTCGGGCAGCATGGCCCAGGGCAGGGCCATGACCGCGGCCAGGCCGACGCCGGCGAGAGCCGTCCAGGCGAACGTGCCTGCGCTGGCGCCGGCGCCAGCGCCGCCGTGCATCAGCCCCAACAGCGCTCCGCCGAGCGTGAGCGCCCCGAGCGTGAGCGCCCCGCGCTTGCCGAGCCGGCCGGTCAGCCACGCCCAGCCCGGGAAGCTCAGTACCGCTGTGCCGAACAGCAACGCCAGCAGCGGCGTCTGCAGCGTAGCGGGCACCTCCAGCACCGACTCCAGCGCGAACGGCAGCAGCGAGTTCACCAGCATGATGCCCAGGGTCACGACCAGGAAGACGACCAGCACCGGGACGAAGCCCGGCGCGCGCAGCACCGTCCACCAGGCGGCGTCCCCACCGCCGCGCGCCTCGCGCGCGGCGGGCGGCTCACTGACCAGTCGCGGGAGCATCAGGTAGCCCAGGGCCACGACGATGCCGAAGGCGACGCCCATCCAGGCCCAGCCGCTCGGCGCGCTCGCGGCCAGTTCGCCAGCGTCGGAGAACGCGAGCACGATCGCCGGCGGCAGTGCCACCGCCAGCATCGACGCCAGCACCGCGAAGGCGGTGCGGACCGCGGTGAGGCTGGTGCGGTCGTCGTAGTCAGGCACCAGGTCGGGCGTCAGCGACAGCACCGGAACCTGGACCACGGTGTAGAGCAGTGAGGTGAGCAGCAGGGCGGCCATGGCCACCCAGGTGGCGGCGGCGCCGGCAGCGGCCGGCGCCCACCACAGCAACGCGAAGGCGGCGCCGAGCGGCACGGCCCCCCAGCGTACCCAGCCGAGGCGCGGGAGCCGCCGCCGGGTGCGGTCGACGAGGACTCCCATCAGCGGATCGGTGACTGCGTCGACCACCCGTCCGGCGATGAACACGAACCCCGCGAGCAGCGGCGGCACGCGCGCCACGTTGATCAGGTAGTAGAGCAGCCAGGTGTTGATGGCGACGAAGGCCAGCGAAGCGCCGATCTCGGCGGCGCCGATGCCGAGCCCGAGCCGGCGCGTGAGGCGTGCCATGGGCGGACGCTAGCACGGTGGCTACTCGGCGGCGCCGACGTGCAGCGCGAAGCGAGCACCTTGCGATGCCCGCAGCACGTGCGGCGACCAGGGATCGAGCAGCGAGTCCACCAGAGCGATGTCGCGAACGTCGAAACCGAGTGCGCTGCGCAGCACCACGCCGAGATTGCCGGGCGAGCGCGTGCCGAGTAGCGCCAGGTGATCGCATTCGCTTCGCAGCCTGTCGGTCTCGGTACCGAGCAGCGCCAGGGCGCGAGCGTCACTCCGGTGGCGCAGCGCCCGCAGCCGGCGCTCGTCGTCGCGGTACGTGACGCAGGCGGCCTGCGCGGCGGCCTCGATACGGGCCCGCCGCGCGCCGGTGAGCGCCGGGTCCAGCAGCACCTCCCGCACCAGATGAGGCCGGTGGCGCAGCGCCTCCAGCGCCGGCCACTCACCGAGTGCGTGGGTCTGGGACGCTCCCCGCCGGTGCCGACGCGGCCGGTCCCGCCGCGAGGC
>SKMG01000085.1 GCA_007121175.1 Trueperaceae bacterium
CCGATGGCAGACACCCGAGGCCGGCGCGGACAACGCACCGCCGGAGAGGGTACATCATGAACACTGCCGATCTCGAGAAGGAAGTCGCCGCCCTCAAGCGGGAGCTCGCGAAGGTTCAGGGAGATTTCAACAAGCTGGCCGAGGACAGCAAGGGAGCCTCCAAGCAGCTCTCGGAAGCCGCGCAGGAGGCAGCGGCCGTCGCTTCGGCGAAGCTCGAGGCCGAGGCCAATAAGCTCATGGAGAAGTTCCAAGACGTGCGGCAGACGGCGATTAAGAGCGGTGAACAGGCCGTGTCGGGAGTGCAAGACCAGATCCAGGAGCGTCCACTCATTAGCGCCGCGGCAGCGCTCGGCATCGGCTTCGCGCTGGGGATGCTCATCGGCCGGCGGAACTAGTCCCGTGGTTCAGCACCTCGTGGGCGTCGTCCTCGCCTTGGTCGAACTGATCGAGGCGGAGGCGGCGCGCCTGAAGCTGAACATCCGCAAGCTGCTCGTGACCGGCGCCTTAGTGGCAGTGGGCGCGGTGATCGGCAGCTTCGTGTTGCTGGTGGCGACCGGCTTCCTGCTCTGGTCGTTCTTCCTGGCGCTCCTGCCGGGGATGACTCCGGCGCAAGCGTCGCTGACCGTGGGGCTCGTGATCTGGCTCCTGGTGGGAGGTGCGGCATGGCTGGTAGCCAGTCGTCTCAGGAAGCCGTAGACGCCCGGGTCGCCCTGGCGAAAGCACGGCTCGCCACGCTTGCCAAGGAGGCCGAGAGCCGCCCAGCCGTGGCGGATCAGGCCGCCGCGGCCGTCCGCCTGCAGCCCTGGCGGGGCGTCGGCATCGCGTTATTGGTGGGCTTCTACTTGGGCCTCACGCGCGGCGCCGGACTACGCGTGGTGGCGCCGATCGTCACGCCCCTCTTGGGAGGGCTCGCCCTCAACGCGCTGCGCGGTGTCGGTATCGTACCGCCAGGCAGAACGGTCGTCCCGCCTACAGGCGCTGCCGCGGTCACCACGGAGCCGCCGAGCACCGTTCGCGTCGTTCGCCAGCCCTGAGGGAGCACGACGGCGCACCACGGAGCACGACGACCGACAGCGCGACAACTGTACTGAGAGCGGCGCCTGGAGCGCCCCGATGGAGGCGGCATGCGCGAGGCGTTGAAGACGGTGTGGGCCAACCCGTACGTGCGCGTGCTGGTTGGCCTCGCCGCCTTGGTGGTTCTCGTGCTCGTATTCAGGGCGGTGGCCCCAGCTGGCGCGCTGTTCCTCGGCGCGATGGGCATCGCCTACCTGATCAACCCGATCGTCGACTGGCTTCAGCACCGGCGCGTGTGGCGCGGCTTCGGCGTCGGGATCGTCGCCCTCACCCTGATCGGCCTCCTGTGGGGCGCGACCATCTTCGCGCTCAATGCCGTCAGCGCCGCGATCGCCGAGAACGATGACGGGATCGGCCTGAGCCAGACGATCATCGACTTCTTCAAAGAGCTCCCGGACGCGGCCGCGCGTACCCTACCAGTGGCGATCAGCGACGTCGTCGTAGGCCCACTCAACGCGCTGGCGTCCAGCATCCGGCGCCTCGATGAGGTGCTCGAGCCGTACGCTGAGGCGATCACGCGCGGTGCCGTCGAGGTCGTCGGCCTGACGGTGGCCGGCACCGTCCAGGCGGCGCTCCTAGTCGTCCTCACCGTGTACGCGCTCTACGACTACCACCGCCTCAGCGCGGCGCTGCTAGCGCTGTTCCCAACTCCTTACCAACCGACGGTCCGATCGCTCGCAGCCACACTCGACCGCGTGACGGGCACCTACATCCGTGGGCAGGTACTCATCGCGGCCAGCGTGGGGTTGATGGTGTTCCTCGGCCTCAGCGCGATCGGGCTGCCGCTGGCCGGCGTCATCGGCCTGCTCGCTGCCCTCTTGAACATCGTGCCCTTCATCGGGTCGGTGATACCGGCGATACCGGCGGTGGTCATCGCGCTGGGTGGCGGCTGGGTACAGGTGCTGCTGGTCATCCTCGTATTCGTCATCGCCAACCAGATCGACGCCAACGTGCTCACGCCGCTCATCCTCTCGAAGTCGACCCAGCTGCATCCGGTGAGCGTCATGCTCGCCGTGATCGGCGGCTTCGCGTACGGCGGCATCCTGACGGCCATCCTGGCGGTGCCCGCCGTCGGCTTCCTGAAGGCGCTGTACGCGGAGTACTACACGGAGAGCTCGTTCTACCGGCGGGGCTGAGCGCCGCCGGGTGCTGTGGCGGCGCTGTGGGGGGGGCTGTGGTGCTGCGCACGCCCGATCGCCTGGTCGCCGCCGGTGTGCCGCCGAGGATGCCCATCGAAACGAAGCAGCCCCGCGCGTGGCGGGGCGACTTCGTGGTAGCGATGGACGGGCTCGAACCGTCGACCTCACGATTATGAGTCGTGCGCTCTAACCAGCTGAGCTACATCGCCTCGGATGACGACCGCACGGCCGATCAGGAATGCGGCGTCCGGCGTGGCGATCACGACCGCCAGCGCCAGGAGGCAGTATAGCCCGGGCCCCCTCGAGCGGCAACACCGCACCCGACGGCGGAGCTACAGATCAGGGTCGGCCCGGTACGGAGCCCATTCCGGCTCTTCGGCGTACAGGAAGCGGTAGTACTCGAGCCCCTCGAGCTCGGCGGCCGCTGCCTCGTCGACGATCACGGCGCAC
Organism: Trueperaceae bacterium; assembly: GCA_007121175.1. GTDB lineage: Bacteria > Deinococcota > Deinococci > Deinococcales > Trueperaceae > CSSed10-48. The sequence continues at coordinate 2,664 of SKMG01000085.1, forward strand.
CGCGGATGCAGCTGCAATGCCGTTGCGCTGATGCGGGCGGTGATCGGGCCCTCGGTCGCGACAGCCAGGACGGCCGCCTTGGCGCCCCCGGTCACGAGCATGATGACCTCGCGCGCGTCGAGGATGGTGCCGACGCCCATGGTCACGGCCCGCTTCGGCACCGCCTTAGAATCGCCGCCGAACAGCTCAGCGTTCTGCTGGCGCGTCTCCAACGTCAGGGCCTTCTCGCGGGTACGCGACATGAGCGACGAGAGCGGCTCGTTGAAGCCGATGTGCCCGGTCACGCCCAACCCGAGCAGCTGCAGGTCGATGCCGCCGGCAGCGGCGATACGCTGCTCGTACTGCCTCGCGGCGGCGGCGAGATCTGGGGCCATGCCGTCGGGCAGGTGCGTTGACGACGCCGGCAAGCCGACCGGCTCGAAGAACCGCTCGCGCATGTAGCGCCGGTAGGAGCGAGGATCCTCCGGCGGTAGGCCCACGTACTCGTCGAGGTTGAAGGTGGTGAGTCGCGACAGGTCGACCTCGCCGGCCCGGTGCGCGGCAGTCAACTCGGCATAGACCGGGTCCATGGTGCGACCGGTCGCGCACCCCAGCACCAGGCGCGGGGTGGTGCGCACCCGCGCGACGACGAGCCGCGCGACGAGGCGGGCGGCGTGTTCTGCGGTGGGTCGGATGATGATCTCCATGGCGCTACTCCAGACGCTATCAGCTGCCGCTTAGGCGCGGTGGCTATCGGACGTTTCACGTCGGCCACCCAGCATCAACAGGTAGCATGGCGCATGCTGGAGCCGTCGCTCGACCTCTATGGCGAGACGTATGAGCGGGTCGACGCGATCTTATCGGACCTGCTGGTGAAGTGCCACGCCCGCTACGCCCTCATCGTCGACCGTAAGGGGTTCGTGCTCGTCCATCAGCGGGCGGTGTGGGCGCCGAAGCCCCCGTCGCTCGACTCGCTCGCCACGCTGATCGCCTCGAACCACTCCGCCAACGTGGCCATCGCTCAGCTGTTCGGCGAGGCCGCGTTTCGCGAGACGGTGCAGCAGGGAACCGACGTCGGCACCTACGTCGAGGAACTCGGCCCGGAGGCGCTGCTGGTGACGGTCTTCGACGGCACGGCTGCGCTGGGCAAGATCAAGCTGTTCACCAAGCAGGCCGTCGAGCGCCTGCGGACGCTGCTCGACCAGGAACGCGGTCCGCCGCCGCCGCTCGATCTCGATGAGGGCTGGAGCGACGACAACGCCAAGCTGTTCGACGGCCTCTTCACGAAGCGGACGCAGCCATGAGCACGATCAACTTCGCGACGCGCGAGATCAACTTCAAGCTGGTCTACTACGGCCCCGGCCTATCGGGCAAGACCACCAACCTCAAGCAGATCTACGAGCACGTGCCGGGCGATAGCAAGGGCGAGATGGTGTCGCTGCAGACCGAGGACGAGCGGACGCTCTTCTTCGACTTCCTGCCCCTGGACCTCGGCAAGGTGAACGGCTTCAAGACGCGCTTCCACCTCTACACGGTGCCGGGGCAGGTCTTCTACAACTCCTCGCGGCGGCTGATCCTGCGCGGCGTCGACGGCATCGTGTTCGTGGCGGATTCAGCCCCGAACCGGCTGCGCGCGAACGCCGAGTCGCTGCGCAACTTGCGCGAGAACCTCGACGAGTACAACCTGCGCCTCGGTGAGGTGCCGTATGTCATCCAGGTGAACAAGCGCGACCTGCCCGATGCCTTGCCGCTGGACATGATCCAGGCGGTGCTCGACCCCTCCCGGAGGGTCCCGCTGTTCGAGGCGGTGGCTGCCGAATTCCGAGGCGTGGTCGAGCCGCTGAAATCGGTGTCGAAGCTGGTCTTGGAGAAGCTGGCGCAGAAGGCCTGAAGGCGCCCCGGCGCGCACTTCAGAGGCTTCCGGACGCATGCTATCGTCGGGGTCGATGCAACGAACAGCGCTCTTCGACAGGCACGAGGCGCTCGGCGCGCGCATCGTCGATTTCGCCGGCTGGGCGATGCCGATCCAGTACCCGAGCGGCATCAACCACGAGCACCTCTCGGTCCGCCAAGACGTCGGCGTGTTCGACGTGAGCCACATGGGCGAGCTGCGCGTCTCGGGACCGGACGCAGTGGACTATCTCCGCTGGAGCACCCTCAACGACGTCGCCCGGCTGCGCGTCGGCCGCGGCCACTACTCGATGCTGCCGAATGACCGCGGCGGCCTGGTCGACGATCTCTACCTCTACCGCGACGCCGAGGACGACTTCTTGATCGTCGCCAATGCCGGCAACGTCGAGGTGGTCGAGGGCCACCTGCGCGCGCTCGCCGAAGCCTTCGACGTGACCCTCGAAGACGAGTCCGAGCGCTGGGCGCTGCTCGCGGTACAGGGTCCGGGGGCGGCGCTGCTGCTCGAGCGCCTCGCCGGCACCGATCTCGCGGCGGTGCGCAAGAACCAGACCTGTGAGGTCGAGATCGATGCCTGCCCGGTGCGGCTGGCGCGCACCGGCTACACCGGCGAGGACGGGTTCGAGGCGTTCGTCGCTCCGGCAGATGCGAGCGCAGTGTGGGACGCGATCATCGAGGCAGGCGCGGCCCCGTGCGGGTTGGGTGCGCGCGACACGCTGCGTCTCGAAGCGGGCTTCCCGCTCTATGGGCACGAGCTCGGTCCTGACACCAATCCGCTCGCCACGCCCTTCGCCTGGGTGGTGAAGGACAAGCCCTTCTACGGCCGCGAGGCGATGTGGGGCGTCGACCCGGGCCGGCGCTTGGTGGGCATGAAACTGGCCGGACGCGGCATCGCGCGCCAGGGCTACGAGGTCGTGGACGAGCGCGGCGCCCCGCTGGGCGAGGTGACCTCGGGCACGCTCTCGCCGCTCACACGCGAGGCGATCGCCATGGCCTGGGTGCGCACCAGCCATGCCGATCCCGGCAGCGAAGCGGCGGTCCTGATCCGTGGCCAGGCCGTGCCGGCCACGGTGGTCGTGCCTCCGTTCTACGGCGGCTGAGCAGGTAGGCTGAAGGCAAAGGGGAGGCAGGCATGCATACGCCAGACACGCTCCGTTACGCACGCTCACACGAGTGGGCCAGCGCCCCGGACGACGGTCTCGTCACGGTGGGCATCAGCGACTTCGCGCAGGAGCAGTTGGGCGACGTCGTGTTCGTCGAGCTCCCGACCGTGGGCCGCAAGGTCGCCGCCGGCGATGCGGTCGCCGTGATCGAATCGGTGAAGACGGCATCGGACATCTACGCGCCCGTGAGCGGCGAGGTCGTCGAGGTGAACGCCGCGCTCGAGGAGGCGCCGGAAGCGATCAACGAGGAGCCCTACGAGGGTGGTTGGCTGTTCCGGCTCCGCGTCGACGATCCGTCAGCCTGGCACGCCCTGCTCGACGCCGCTGGCTATGAGGCCGTGGCCGAGGCGGAGTGACCATGGGGTACGTCCCCCACTCGGACGACGACGTCCGGCGTGCGCTCGAAGCGATCGGCGTGAGCGACCTCGAGTCGCTCTTCACCGACATCCCTGGGACGCTGCTCGACCCGAACATCGCGCTGCCCGAAGCGCTCGACGAGGTGACGCTGCTGCGCCGCGTCGACGAGCTCGCGGCACGCGACCGGAGCCGCGGCCCCAACTTCCTAGGCGGCGGCGTGCGCGCCCACTTCATCCCAGCCGTGACCCCCCACCTCGCCTTCCAGAGCGAGTTCGTGACTGCCTACACGCCCTACCAGCCGGAGGTCTCGCAGGGGGTGCTGCAGGCCACCTTCGAGTACCAGAGCATGATGTGCGAGCTGACCGGGCTCTCAGCCTCGAACGCGTCGATGTACGACGGCGCCTCGTCGGTCGCGGAGGCCGCCCTGCTGGCGGTACGGCACACCGGCCGCGAACGGGTGCTCGTCTCTCGGGGCGTCCATCCCGAGACCATCGAGGTGCTCCAGACCTATCTGTGGCCGCTCCATATCGAACTCGACGTGATCGAGCTCGAGGGGCTCGCCACACCGACGCTCGAGGTCGGCGACGACGTCGCCTGCCTCATCGTCCAAACGCCGAGCTTCGTGGGAACGCTCGAGCCGATGGCCGAGCTCACCCGGGCGGCGCACGCGGCGGGAGCCCTGATGATCGCGGTGGTCGACCCGCTGTCGCTGGCAGTGCTGGCCAGCCCGGGCGAGTACGGGGCCGACATCGCGGTCGGTGACGGACAGACCATCGGCAACCCGGTCGGCTTCGGCGGACCGTCGTTCGGCTTCATGGTGGTCAGCGAGCCGCTCGTGCGGCAGCTGCCCGGCCGCCTGGTCGGTCAGACCACCGACGCTGACGGCCGCCGCGCCTTCGTGCTGACGCTGCAGGCGCGCGAGCAGCACATCCGGCGCAGCAAGGCGAAGAGCAACATCTGCTCGAACCACCAGCTCACCGCCCTGATGGCGACGATCAACCTCGCGGCGCTCGGCCCGGAAGGCTTGCGCGAGATGGCCGAAGGGAGCGTGCGCCGAGCGCATCAGCTCGCCGATGCGCTCCGCGCCGCGGGCGGCGACGTGGTGCACGCCACGCGCTTCTTCAACGAGTTCGTCCTGCGCATCGATCGTGAGCCGCGCGCGTTACGTCGCGAGCTCTCCGAGCGCGGGGTGCGCGCGGCCGTGCCGCTGCCCGACGTCTTCGGGCTGGGGCACGCCGTGACCTTGAGCGCCACCGAGCTCACCAGCGAGGCCGACATCGAGGCGCTGCTCGCGGCGCTGCGCGACTGCGGGGCACTGACCGGGGCAGCGCCGGAGGTCGTCTCATGAGCACCAAGGCCGAAGTCCCGCGCGGCGTCGACGTCGCCGATCGCTTCCGCGACGACAGCTACCCGCTGATCTTCGAGCGTTCCTCCCCCGGCCGACGAGCGGCACGGCCGCCGCTCGTTGCGGGTCCTCAGATGGCAGAGCTGCTCGGCGAAGAGCACCTCCGCGCCGCACCACCGCGGCTGCCCGAGGTCGCCGAACTCGACCTGGTGCGGCACTACACCCAGCTCGCGCACCGGCAGTTCTCGATCGACGGCAACGTCTACCCGCTCGGCTCGTGCACCATGAAGTACAACCCCAAGCTGCACGAGGACGTCGCGGCCCGCTTCCAGGACGTGCACCCGTACCAGGACGAGGGCAGCGCGCAGGGCATCTTGACCATCCTCGC
>SKMG01000231.1 GCA_007121175.1 Trueperaceae bacterium
ATCAGCCACTTGGCGATGCACACGGCGTCGCTCGCCTCGGCCAAGGGGATCAGGTCGAGCTCGATCTCGTGCTGCGATGAGCCGACCTCGTGGTGGTGGTACTTCACGGGTATGCCGATCGCGCCGAGCGCCTTGACGATCTGGTGCCGTATGCCTTCAAGGCGGTCTTGCGGGTAGACGCGATGGTAGCCCTGCTGGGGCGCGAAGCGCGGCCGATCGGCGAACTCGGACCCCAGGCCCTCGGCGCTCTCCACGTAGTAGTAGCTGTGGGCGTCATCGGAGTGGTAGCGCACGTCGTCGAACAGGTGGAACTCGAGCTCGACGAGCATCATGGCGTCGTCGGCGATGCCACTCGAGCGCAATGCGTCGACCGTCCGGCGCGCGACGTTGCGCGGGTACTGCGCGAAGGCGCCGCCCCCGGTCAGCTCGACGTCGCACAGCGCGGTGAGCACCGCATGGCCGTCTCGCTCCTGCACGAAGGCGGTGCGCAGGTCAGGGATGGCCACCATGTCGGAGTCGTCGGTGGTGGCGTAGCCGAAGTTGCTGGCGTCGAAGCCGATACCGTCGGCGAGGAGTTTCTCGGTGACGTTGCCCCGCGGAACCGAGACGTTGCGCAAGCCGCCATGGATGTCGATCATCAGCAGGTCGAGGAAGTCGATCGGCCCGTAGTCCCCTGTGAACCGCCGCAAGGTCATGGAAGCTCCTTTGTACCGCTCGTGCAGGCAGCGTACCCGGTTCGCGCCAGTTGGCTCAACGCCCGCCCGGTCCGCGTCTTGCTTCCGGCTCCGGCGCCTGTCGGGCGGCGTGCGCGCCTCGCCGCGCCGATGGAGTATGTGTAGGGTCCAGACGATTCCGCCCGTGAAGCGCCGCGCCGAGGCCGAGAGGGGTCACCATGCGCAGCCCACACCAGCGTCCGATCCTGCTGTCCGCGGCGGTCCTCGCGGCCCTCGTGCTCGCAGGCTGCTTCCCCTTCCTGCCCTCGCAAGGCGGCGGACAGACGACGTTCGAGCCGCCGCGCGAGCTCGACCCCGCCGACGTCGCGCTGCCCGCGGGCTACCGCATCGAGGTCGTCGCCTCCGGTCTCACCTTTCCGACCGGGGTGGCGTTCGACGACGAAGGGCGCGTCTTCGTGCTGGAAGCCGGCTACTCGTACGGCGAGGTGTTCACGACCCCGAGGCTGCTGCGGCTCGAGGACGATGGCGAGTTCTCGGTCGTGGCCGCCGGGCAGAACCCGCCCTGGAACGGGATCGTTTTCGCCGAGGGCGCCTTCTACGTGGCGGGTGGCACGGTGGACGGCGGCCAACTCCTGCGGATCGAGCCCGACGGGGCTATCACGACGCTCCTCGATGACTTGCCCAGCCGGGGCGACCACCACACCAACGGACCGGTCGCCTCTGGGGGCTGGCTCTACTTCGGCCAGGGCACCGCGACCAACTCCGCGGTCGTGGGCGCGGACAACGCCGACTTCGGCTGGCTGCTGCGCCATCCCGAGGTCCACGACGTCCCCTGCGAGGACCTCACGCTCATCGGCAGGAACTTCCGGTCGTCCGATCCGCTCTCCGAGGCGGGCGACCGGGCCGTGACCGGCGCCTTCGTGCCGTTCGGCACCCCGACCGAGGCGGGCCAGGTCGTTCGCGGACAGCTGCCCTGCAACGGCGCGGTGATGCGCGTGCGGACCGATGGCAGCGGCCTCGAACTGGTGGCCTGGGGGTTCCGCAACCCGTTCGGGCTGGCCTTCTCGCCTGACGGCGAGCTCTATGTCAGCGACAACCAGTACGATCTGCGCGGCAGCCGGCCGGTGTTCGGCACCGGCGACCTGCTGTGGCGCGTGACGCCTGGAACCTGGTACGGCTGGCCGGACTTCCACGCCGAGCGCCCGCTCACCGACGACGACCACTTCCGGCCGCCCGGCGAGCCCGCGCCGGGATCCGTCCTCGAGCGCCACCCGCAGATCCCGCCGGCGCCCGTGGCCCGGCTCGGCGTGCACTCTTCCTCGAACGGGCTCGACGTCTCCCGCAGCCCGGACTTCGGTCACGTCGGCGACGTCTTCATCGCCCAGTTCGGCGATCTAGCTCCCGTGGCGGGCAAGGTGCTCGCTCCGGTCGGCTTCCGGGTCGTCCGGGTCGAGCCCGCGAGCGGCGTCGTGCACGACTTCGCCGTCAACCGCAGCGGAGAGCACGGTCCGGCCTCCAGGCTCGGGACGCGCGGCCTCGAGCGCCCGGTCGCGGCTCGCTTCGACCCGGACGGGTCGGCGCTCTACGTCGTCGACTTCGGGGTGGTGACCGTCGGCGATGCGCCCGAACCGCGGCTCGGTACCGGCGTGCTGTGGCGGATCGTGCGGAGCGAGCAGCCATGAGCGCCCGGAGGGGAGAGGGCAGCTCTGGCAGCGGCGGCGGCGCCTGCGGCCGCGGCGCGCCGGCGATCGCCGGACTCGCCGCTGCCCTGCTCCTGCTGCTCGCCGCGTGCACCCCGGTGCTCCGCGGGACTCCCGTTCCGGGGCCGATCGACACGACCGACGTGCGGGTCATCGAGGGCGAGCGGCACTTCGCAGCCGCTTGCCACACCTGCCACCCGAACGCGCTCGCTGGCTTGGGGCCCGGCATCGTCGACCGACCGCTGCCTCGCTGGCTGGTGCGGCTCCAAGTTCGTGTCGGCGTCGGCGTCATGCCCGCCTTCTCACGCGAGGAGATCACCGACGACGAGCTCGATGCGCTCCTCGACTACCTCGACGCGCTGCGGCGGCGCTAGCTGCGTGAGCGCCAGCACCGGCGGAACGGTCGGTGTCCGCCGGCCTCATGCCATCTGTCCCTGGCCGCGCCGGGATGTGTCAACCTAGGCTCGGTCGGTGCGCTGCCGCACGTCGCTCCAGCGGGCGCCGTCGCCAGCGCTCCGCGGTCCGACCTCTCCGCCGACCGCCTCGGGAGACCGCCGTCACCTCATGCGCACCGCCAAGATGAGCCTCGCCCTGTTCGTGTTCTGGTGCTTGGTCGCTCCGCCGGAAGGCGTCACCGACGTGCTCGTCGGCGTGCTGGTCGCGCTCTTGGTCGGCGTGTGGGCGACCCGCTTCCTGTGGCCGCCCGAGGATCCTGCCCTGTCCTCGCTGCGCCCGAGCCGATTGCCGCGCTTCCTGGCGCTCAGCGTCGTGCGTGTGATCAAGGCCTCGCTGCAGGTGCTACGGATCGTCTTCGATCCGCGCTTGCCCATCGCTCCCGAGGTGCTGCGCCAGCAGGTGCACTTCGAGGCCGATGCGGCCCGATCGACCTTCGCCAACGCCATCACCATCACGCCCGGTACGCTGACGCTCGAGGTCGAGGGGGATACCTTCGTGGTGCACTGCCTCGACCGGGCGCTCGCCGAGGACCTGCTCAGCGGGCAGCTCGCGGCGGACGTCGAGGCGCTCTTCGGGGGCGGGGCGTGATCACGCTCTTCTGGGCGGCTGCCGTGGCGCTCTTGCTGATGGCGTTCGCCTGCCTGTGGCGCGCCGACGTGGGGCCGAGCATCCAAGACCGCATCCTGGCGGTGAACGTCGTGGGCGTGAAGGCGCTGGTCGTGCTCGCGCTGCTCGGCATCATCCGTGGCCACGCCTTCCTCATCGACGTCGCGCTCGTGTACGGCCTGCTCAACTTCATCATCACGATCGCCGCCACGCGCCTGATCGAGACCGGACGCTTCCGGTCTGGGGCCTCGTCATGAGCGCCTTGATCGTGCTGCAACAGGCCCTGAGCGTGCTGCTCGTGCTCGCCGGCGTGGTGTTCTTAGCCGGCGGCACGCTCGGCCTGGTGCGGCTGCCCGACCTCTACACGCGCGCGCACGCGGCGAGCAAGTGCGACAGCGTCGGCGCCGGCTCGATCCTGGTGGGACTGCTGTTCTACCAGGGCGTGGCCTTCGACGACCTGAGGTTGGTGCTACTGGCGTTCCTGGTGCTGGTCTCGGGCCCAACGACGGCTCACGCGTTGGCCCGGGCCGGCTTCCGTACCGGCCTACCGGTGGGTAGGGCGCGCGGGAGCGACGACCGATGAGTCAGCTCTTCGACGCGCTGCTGCTGCTGCTGCTGATCGCGACGGCGATCACGGTCGTGCGGGCGACCGACCTCGTCGCGGCGGTCGTCAAGTTCGGGCTCTATAGCCTGATGATGTGCGTCTTGTGGCAGCACCGGGGAGCGCCTGACGTCGCCATCGCCGAGGCGGCCGTCGGCGCCGGCGTCACCAGCGTCCTGTTCCTGCTCACCGTAGCGAGGACCACCCGGGTGGAGAAGCCATGAGGTGGCTGGGACTGGCCTTGGTGGTGGTCGCTGCGGCCACGCTGATGCTCGGCGTCGCGGACCTGCCGCCTCACGGGGCGCACGATGCGCCGGTGCATACCCACGTCGGCGCGCGATACCTCGAGCGCGGCGTGGCCGAGACCGGCATGCGCAACCTCGTCACCGCGGTCCTGCTGGTCTACCGGGGGTTCGACACCTTCCTCGAAGTGGTGGTGATCTTCTCGGCGCTCGTGGCGGTAGTGGCGTTGCCTCGCGGCCGTGCGGCGCGCTCACGAGACGGCGACGACCAGCCGCCGGCCGCGTTGCTCACCCGAGAAGGGCCCGCGCAGGAGCGCATCTCGGTCAGCCCGGTCGTGGCGTTCGTCGTCCAACTCCTCGGACCGTTCATCGCCGTCTTCGCACTGGCCTCGCTCTATCGAGGCCACGTCAGCCCCGGCGGCGGCTTCCAGAGCGCAGCCATCTTCGGCGCGCTCTTCATCGCCCTCGCCCTCGTGCAAGGCCGCGAGCGGGCGGCGCGACTGGTACCGAGAGGCGCCCGAGTCTGGCTGCAGGCGCTCGGGCCGTTGTCGTTCGCGCTCATCGGCGGCGTCGGCTGGGTCCTCACCGGCGCCTTCCTCGGCTATCCCGCCGAGGCGGCCGCCTACGCCCTACGGGAGGCGATGGTCGTGGCGGTCGAGATCGGCATCGCCGTGGGCGGCGCCGTGATCCTGGCGCAGCTGTTCATGGCGATGGAGGGCTGAACGTGGTGCTCTTCGGCGTTGACGTCGACTACCTGGCCTTCGTGGTGCTGTTCTGCGTGGGTCTGTACATGCTGGTGAGGAAGAGCAACCTGCTCAAGAAGCTGCTCGGCCTGAACGTGATGGAGACGGCGGTCTTCGCCTTCCTGGTCACGTCCGGCATGATCGAGGGGGCCGATCCGCCGATCCGCACCGCCGGCACCGGCCCGCTCTTCGCCAATCCGATCCCGCATGCGATGGTGCTCACCGGCATCGTCGTGGCGGTCAGCGTCACCGCCGTCGCGCTGGCCTTGATCGTGCAGATCCACGCGCATTACGGCACGATCGAGGTCGACGAGCTCAAGGGGCTGCCTTGACGATCGCGTGGAGCCAGACGGTCCCGTATCTGGTGGTGCTGCCGTTGGCCGGCGCGGCGCTGGTGCCGATCGTCGCTCGGCGCGACGCCCGCGCGGCGGGCGGCTTCACCTTCGTGGTGACGCTGGTGACGGCGGCGCTGGCCATCGCCCTCACGGTCCGGCTCGTCGTCGAAGGCCCGCTCACCGCGCACGTCGGCGGTTGGGTGGCGCCGTACGGCATCGAGCTGCGCTTCGACCGTCTCGGTGCCTGGACCGCGCCGCTGGCGGTGTTCTTCGTGCTGGTGGTGCCGTTCGCCTGGCGCTACCTCGAGGGCACCGTGCCGCGCGATCGGTGGGCGGCCTTCTACGCGCTGATGCTCCTCAACTTGGGCGGGCTGATCGGCTTCTCGCTCACCGCCGACCTGTTCAACCTCTTCCTCGCGATGGAGGTCGTGTCGCTCTCGAGCTATGCGCTGGTCGCCGTGGCGGGCCGGGGCACCGCGGCCTGGGCGGCGCTGAAGTACCTGCTGCTCGGTTCGGTGTCGTCGCTGCTGGTCCTGTTCGCGGTGGCGCTCTTGTTCGCCCTCACCGGTAGCCTGAACCTCCCTGATGTCGCCGCGCGGCTGGCCGCCGCAGAGCCGTCGCCCGCCGCGACGCTGGCGCTCGCGAGCCTCGCGGTGGCGTTCGCAGTCAAGGCGGCGCTGTTCCCGCTGCACGTGTGGCTCCCGGATGCCCACGCGATCGCGCCGAGCCCGGTGAGCGCGGTGCTGTCGGGCCTGGTGGTGAAGATCGGCATCGTGGGCCTGGTGAGGGTCATGGAGCTCGCCGCCTCGAGCGGCATCGCACTCGATCTCTTCGGTGAGCTGCTCATGGTGCTCGGCGCGGTCGCCATCGTGATGGGCGCCTTCCTGGCGATCTTCCAAGACGACATCAAGCTTATGCTGGCCTACTCCACGATCTCCAACATCGGCTACATCGTGCTCGGCTTGGGGCTGGGGGCGCCGTTCGCCGTCGCGGGGGCGCTGGTGCACGTGGTCAACCACGCGCTCATCAAGGTGACGCTGTTCCTCGCCGCCGGCTCGATCATCCACCAGACCGGTCTGCGGACCCTCACCGACCTGCGCGGCGTCGGCCGCACGCTGCCACAGACGTGCGCGGCCATGACACTGGGCGCGATCGCCATCGTCGGCCTCCCGCCCACCGCCGGCTTCATCTCGAAGTGGTACATCGGGCTCGGCGCGTTTTCAGCCGGTCGCGTCGCCTACGGCTTCGCGCTGGTGTTCGGGGCGCTGTTCGTCTTCATCTACTACGTGCGGATGCTCAATGCCTTCTACTTCCGGACACCCACGCGCGAGGAGGTTGCGGCAGCGGTCGAGCCCCCCTGGTCGATGCGGGGACCGGTACTCTTCCTGGCGGCCGCCTGCGTGATCGTGGGGCTCCTCGGCGGCTTCCTGCTGGCCTTCATCATGCCCGCCGTCGGTGATCTGCTCCCGGCGATCCGTTCGTAGCGGTGGACGTTCTCGATCTCCGACCTCTGCTCGCTCCCCTGATCTCGTTCGCCTGCGCGGCGCTCGTGGTCATTTCCGGCAAGAACGTGTCCTGGCGCCGCTTCTGGAGCCTGTGTGCCGCCGTCTCGAAGCTGGTCGTGGTGTTGTCGATGGTGCCGGGCACGCTCGCTGGGGCTATCTATCACACCCCAGTGATCACCTTTTCGCCCGGGGTATCGATCGCGTTCCGCGTCGACGCCTACGGCTTGTTCTTTGCGCTCGTCACCTCGACACTCTGGGTGATCACCACCATCTACGCCATCGGCTACATGGAGCGTGCGGAACAGCGCGCGCGCTTCTTCGGCTTCTTCGCGGTCTGCGTCTCCACGACCGTCGGTATCGCCTTCGCGGAGAACCTGCTCACGCTGCTGATCTTCTTCGAGCTGCTGACCGTGGCGACCTATCCGCTCGTAGCGCACGCCGAGACCCCGGAGGCGCTGCGCGCGGGCCGTATCTACCTCACCTACACGATGGCCGGCGGCGCTTTCGTGCTCGCTGGTTCGCTGATGACGCTGAGCGCCGCGGGAACGCTGTCGTTCGCGCACGCCGGAATCCTGGGTCTCGACGCCGGCCGGGCGACGCTGGCCGTCATCTTCATGGCGCTCGTGATCGGGTTCGGCGTGAAAGCCGCGATCATGCCGCTGCACGGTTGGTTGCCGATCGCGATGGTTGCGCCGACCCCGGTCAGCGCGCTGCTGCACGCCGTGGCGGTCGTCAAGGCAGGCGTCTTCGGCATCACACGTGTCATCTACAACGTCTTCGGGGCCGACCTGTTGGGGGAGCTGGGCTTCGCGAGCTACCTCGGCGCCCTGGCCGCGTGCACGATCCTCGTGGCTTCGGTCATGGCCCTGCGACAGGACCAGTTGAAGCGTCGCCTGGCCTACTCGACGATCAG
>SKMG01000327.1 GCA_007121175.1 Trueperaceae bacterium
AGACCGCGTAGATGATCGTCACCGCGCGGCGCCTCTCGCCCGTGAACAGACGTGAGCCGAGGAAGAAGGTGCTCGAGTGCGTCTTCGTCACGCGGGTGCAGGCTGCGACGGCCTCGTCGATGCTCATGCTGCGCCCTCCCGTTCCTCGCGAGCTTCTCACGCGCCTTCGGCCCTAGACGGTGAGCCCGGGCACCGTCTGGTGGACGGCGACCGGCGCCTAGGGCTCGGTCGTGGGCAGTTCGACGCGGTTCTCGGACCGGCCCAGCCGACCCGACGGCGTGACTCCCCGGCCGAAGCGAGCCTCGACGTACTCGTCGAGCAGGCGGTTGAACTCAGCGACGATGCTGTCGCCCTGCAGCGTGGCGACGAAGGCGCCGTCGCGATACACCGGGGCCTTCGGCGACTCGCCGGTGCCGGGCAGGGAGATCCCGATGTCGGCGTGCTTCGATTCTCCCGGCCCGTTCACGACGCAGCCCATCACGGCGACCCTGAGCGCCTCGACGCCGGGGTAGCGCTCCTTCCAGCCCGGCATCTGCGCCTTGAGGTAGGCCTGGATGTCGCGCGCCATCTCCTGGAACAGGGTGCTGGTGGTGCGGCCGCAGCCGGGACAGGCGGTGACGCTGGGAGCGAAGCGCCGCAGGTCGAGGGCTTGCAGCACCTCTTGTGCGATCTCCACCTCCCGCTCTCTGGGTGCGCCGGGAGCGGGCGTGAGCGACACCCGGATGGTGTCGCCGATGCCTTCGGCGAGCAGCACCGCCAGCGCCGCCGTCGACGACACGGTCCCCTTGACGCCCATGCCGGCTTCGGTCAGTCCGAGGTGGAGCGGGTAGTCGCAGCGCCCAGCCAGCTGGCGGTTGACCTCCCACAGGTCGCGGGCGTTGGAGACCTTGGCCGAGAGGACGATGTGGTCGTGCGGCAGACCGCAGCGCTCTGCGAGCTCCGCGGAGTCGAGCGCCGAGCGCAGCATCGCCTCGATCATCACGTCGCGCGCATCTCGCGGCTCGGCGCGGCGAGCGTTCTCGTCCATGAGCGCGGTGAGCAGCCGCTGGTCGAGCGAGCCCCAGTTGACGCCGATCCGTACCGGCCGCCCGAACTCCTTGGCGACCTCGATCATGGTCGCGAAGTTCGTGTCGTGACGCCGGCCGACGCCGACGTTGCCCGGGTTGATGCGGTACTTGCCGAGCGCTGCGGCGGCGGCGGGATGCTCGCGCAGCAGCAGGTGACCGTTGTAGTGGAAGTCGCCGACGAGCGGCGCGTCGACGCCGGCGTCGTCGAGCCGCTCACGGATCTCGGCGACGGCCGCCGCGGCGCCGGTGTCGTTGACGGTGATGCGCACGATCTCGCTGCCCGCGCGCGCTAGGCGCGCCACCTGCTCGACGGTCGCCGCGACGTCACGCGTATCGGTGTTCGTCATCGACTGGACGACGATCGGGTTCGAGCCGCCGATCGGGACGTGGCCGACGTGCGTGACGACCGAGGAGCGGCGGGGGTTGGACTGCATGGTCCTCAGTCTACGCGCAGTGGGTCGCGGTCGTCGCCTGCCTGTGCGCCGGAACGGTCTTCGCCGGCCCGGTTGCCGCCGGACTCGTCTTCGCCGGACTCGTCTTCGCCGGCCCGGTCGCCGCCGGGGACGGCGTCCGCCCCGGGCCGAGCCTCGTCGCGCAAGGCGAGCAGCGGCGCGAGCGCCGGCCACAATGCGTCGCTCACCGACACGGCTTCGCCACCGTGGATGGTCTCGCGCCCGTCCCAGGAGCCGAAGCGGCCGCCGGCCTCGCGCAACAGCACCGGGAAGGGCCCCGCGTCCCAGGGCTTCATCACCGGATCCAGCATGGCGTCGAGGCGCCCGCTCGCGACCAGCGCGTGTCCGTACGCGTCGCACCAGCCCGGCGCGTAGGCGCACTCGGCCTGCACGCGGCGCCAGGCCGCAGCTCGTCCGTGCCGCGCGAACGACGCGGCCTCGGTGTAGCCCACGTACGCCGCTCGCAGGTCGGCCGCGCGGCGGGCGTACACCCGCCGACCGTTCCAGCGGGTGCCTCCGCCGCTCGCGGCCGCCACCGTCTCACCGAGCGCCGGGAAGTGGACGACACCTACCTCCACCCGGCCGTCGACCTCGAGCCCGAGGAGCACCGCATACAGCGGGACACCGCGGATGAAGGACTTGGTGCCGTCGATCGGATCGAGGTACCACTGGTGCGCCGCACCTGGGCGGCTACGTCCGAACTCCTCCCCCACGATCCCGTGTTCGGGGAAGACCGCCTCGAGTCGCTGCCTGAGCAGCGTCTCCGCCTCGCGATCGGCGATGGTGACGGGGCTGGCATCGGCCTTCGACTCGACCTCCAGCGGCGTCTGGAAGTGCGTCAGGGTGCGCCGGCCTGCCTCGAAGGCAGCGTCCAGCGCGACGTCGAGGTAGCGCGTCCACTCGCTCACGCGCGCCAGCCTACCAGGACGTTCGGGTTGCCCTGCCGACGACCGGTGCCCGGCTCAGGCCGCCGCGGCCACGCTGGTAGCATGTTCGATCATGACCATGACTCGAGCGCGCCTGGAAGCGGCCGAACGCGCCGTGCTCGCGCCTTTCGCCGCCTTCGCCGACGCCAGCCGCGGGCGCGTCCACGACGAGGGAGAGAGCCGCTACCGCACCGCGTTCCAGAAGGACCGCGACCGCGTCGTCCACACCAGCGCCTTCCGGCGCCTCGAATACAAGACCCAGGTGTTCGTCAACTATGCCGGCGACTACTACCGCACCAGGCTCACGCACACGCTCGAGGTGACGCAGGTGGCGCGTTCGATCGCGCGGGCGCTCGGGATCAACGAGGACCTCGCCGAGACCATCGCGCTGGCGCACGACCTCGGCCATCCGCCCTTCGGCCACGCCGGCGAACGCACGCTCAACCGTCTCGCGCACACCATCGGCGGCTTCGACCACAACAAGCAGAGCCTGCGTATCGTCACCGAGCTCGAGCACCGTTACGCGGCCTTCCCAGGCCTCAACCTCACCCTCGAGACGCTCGAGGGCATCATGAAGCACGAGACCGAGTACGATCTGCCCGACGACTCGTGGGCGCCCGACGAGAAGGCGAGCCTCGAGGCGCAGGTGGTCAACGCCGCCGACGAGATCGCCTACAACGCCCACGATCTCGACGACGGGCTGCGCTCCGGGCATCTCGACGTACGCGAGGTGGCCCGGGTACCGTTGATCGGCCGCCTGCTCGACCGGCTCGAGATCGACCCGAACGCCTTCGGCACGCGAGAGCGTTACGTGCTGGTGCGCGAGCTCCTGGGCCTCGTGATCGACGAGATCATCGAGCACACCGGCGAGCGCATCGAGGCCGCCGGGGTGCGCGACATCGACGACGTCCGGCATCACCGGGTGACGTTGGTCGGCACCGGGGCCGAGCTCGCGCTCGAGCTCGCCGAGCTCAAGCGCTTCCTGTACGACAACCTCTACTTCCACCACCGGCTGATACGCATGACCCGCAAGGCCGACCACATCCTCGAGCGGATCTTCCTGGCCTACTGCAGCACGCCAGAGATGCTCTCCCCCGACGTGCGCGCGCAGGCCGACGCCTTAGGACTCGAGCGGGCGGTGATCGACTACCTAGCGGGCATGACCGACCGCTACGCCGGCGACGAGTACGCGCGGCTGTTCGATCCCACCAGCCTGACCTGAGGCGCGGGCGTCAGTCGCCGCGCCGCGCGATTATCAGTCGCCGCGCCGCGCGGTTGTCAGTCGCCGCGCCGCGCCACCGCCAGCAGCTCACCGGTCTGCGGATCCCGGAACCAGGCGGCCGAGATGCCGCCGCGCAGCACCCGGATCACCGTCCATGGGCTGGTGAGCGCCATGGTCGTGAGCGCATCGGGAGGCGGCTCGACCAGCACGATGTCCACGAACAGGTCGCCGCCCTCGATGGTGACCCCGCGCACGTCGAGCGAGTAGCCGCCGGTAGGCCGCTGACCCATCATCGCGACCAGCACCGTCTCGCGGCGGAAGTCGACGCTCGGCAGCGGCGGCACCCTGAGGAGGGCGCCGTGGAGCTGGTTCCACAGCGAGCGCAGCTCGGCCTCGTCACGCACCAGCCGGTAGGTCGGCCTGGTGACGTTGACCGCCTGCTGACCGCTGGCGATGATCTCCCACTGCACGGTCTGCGGCGCCGGCCGGTAGGCCGCCTCGTCCGCCGCGATGCCGGTCTGCACGTGCAGCGCGGTGGCCCGGTACTCGGCCAGGCCGTCGACGATCCTTCGCGGTACGGCGTCGCCGACGAGCACGGCCACCGCGAGCGGTTCGCCCAGTGTTTCGAGGTAGTTCGCGATGGTGTCGGCCTCGACCACCGTCAACTCGCCCAGCCCACGCAGCCGGGCGGTTCGCGGCCGCGGCGTGACCCGCACGTCGAGCCCCGCCGGATCGTCCTCGCCGAGCACGAACCAGGCGTTGCCGTCGAAGTACAGCGTCGCGCGCGTGGGGGCAGCGGTGCGCAGCTGCACGTCGGTCGTGAGCGGGATGCGGCGCACCTCGACCGGCGCCGGCGGCGGCTCGACCTCGGCCTGCGCGAAGCGTTCGCCGTCAACCAGCAGTGCGCCGGTCACGGCGAGCGGCACCCGCGGGGCGCCGGGCTCAGCGACCTCGAGCGTCACCGTGTCGCCCTCGACCACGAAGCTCCGGGGCTCGCCGTAGAAGTAGCTGATGCGCTGGTCGAGCACGCCCGTGATGGTGACGTCGTGCAGCTGCGGGGCAGGATCGGGATCGCACGAGACCAGCAACGTGAGCATGACGAGAACTCCTACAGTGACCAGACGGTGCATCTATCCTCCTCGACCGACGCTACCATTCGCAGACTTCGGGGCCGATGAACGGCGCGCTCGAGCGTACGCCGCTGTAGACTCCGTAGTGCCGGAACCCAGGGTCCTCGTCGTCTCCGCCTCGATCGGCAGCGGTCACGTCGCCGCAGGCCGAGCGCTGGAGTCCGCCCTGCGCACGGCGGGCGCCGAAACGCACCACGTGGACCTGCTCGACTACACCACGGTGCCGTTCCGGCGCCTGTACCGCCAGGCGTACTTCGACCTGGTGCGGAGCGCACCCGACTTCGTCGATTGGCTCGGGAAGCGGCTCGATCGCGGTCCCGCCGAGGCGCAGACCCTCCAGGCGCGGCTGCGCGCCCGCCTGGCGCGAGCGCTCAGCTACCACCTGCCGCGGCAGATCGAGCGCGTGCAACCATCGCTCCTGGTCCACACCCACTTCCTGGGTCCCGAGATCCTCTCCGCCCAGCGGCGCGCTCCGAGCATCCCGCAAGTACAGGTGATCACCGACTTCGTTGCGCACGCCCTGTGGCTGCGCTCGAGCGTCCGCCGCTACTACGTCGGCGCCGAGGAGCTCGCCGTCCATCTGCGGGCGTCGGGCGTCGCCCCCGAGCGGGTGCGGGTGACGGGCATCCCGATCGATGCGCGCTTCGCGGCGCTGCCGAGTAAGGCCGCAGCCCGCGCGCGACTCGAGCTCGACGGCGAGCGCGACATGCTCTTGTTCATGGCCGGAGGCATGGAGTACAAGACCGTGAGGACGCTGCTCGAACAGCTGCTGCAGCTGCGCTGGCCGCTCCAGGTGGTGCTGGTCTGTGGCCGCTCGCCGGCGCTGATGGCGCAGCTCCGGCCGCTGGTCGCCGAGGCGCGGGGCTTGGTGCGCGTGCGTCTACTGAGCTTCACCGACGAGGTGCCCAGCTACATGGCGGCCGCCGACCTGATGGCCGGCAAGCCGGGTGGCCTGACCTCCAGCGAGGCGCTGGCCGCCGGCCTGCCGATGGCGATCGTCCAGCCCTACCCGCTGCAGGAGGAAGCCAACGCCACCTACCTGCTCGAGGCGGGAGCGGCCGTGCGGATCGAGCCGCTCACCATCTTCGGTTACAAGCTGCAGCGCTACTTCACCGACCACCAGCGCCGACGCCAGATGGCCGTCGCTGCTCGAGCCCTCGGCCGTCCCTGGGCGGCGCGCGACGTGGTCGACGACCTGCGTGCGCTTTCGCTGCTATGAAGCGCCGTCTCGCGGGTATGAGGCGCGCTCTCGCGGGTATGGGGAGCGGTCTCGACAGCTCACCGCGCGGCGCCGCCGCCGCGCTGCTGGCAGCGCTGCTGCTCGCTGGCATCGGCGCCGCCGTCGGACCGGGGGCTCCCCGAACGGCGTCGGCGGAGCCGCGGACGACCTCTCCCGGCTACCAGGTGGTGGTGGTCGGCTCGGAGCCCGAAGCGATCGCCGCCGCCGTGGCGGCTTCCGAGGCCGGCGCCCGCACGCTGCTCATCAGCGAGGATCCCCGGCTGGGCGGCCTCTTCGTGCTCGGCATGATGAACGTCCTCGACCTGCGGACGACGCCCGTGCACTACCAGCGCGGCATCTTCGAGCGCTGGTGGCGAGCGGTCGGTCGCGGTCACGCCTTCGACGTCGAGCGCGCCGAGCGCGCCTTCGCCGAGCTGCTGCGCTCGGCGCGCGTCGACGTCCGCTTGGGAACCCCGACGTTAGCGCCGCTGCTGCGCGAGGGGCGCGTGATCGGCGTGGTGCCGGCGGGCGCTTCGCCGATCAGTGCCGAGGCGGTGATCGACGGCACCGCCGACGCCGACCTAGCAGCGAAGGCCGGTGCGCTCAGCACCTTCGGGTTCGAGTCGCTCGGGTTCGATGCCCGCATGGTCGACACGCTGGTGTTCCGCATCGACGGCATCGACTGGGAGGCGCTGCGCCGCGGCGCGCGAGCGCGCGGCCGCAACTACGCCTACGTCGACGACCAGGTCGCCTACGGGAGCTTCGGCGGGCATCCGGCAGCCTTCCGGGCCCAGACGCCCGGCATCCGGCTGCGCGGCCTGAACCTCGGTCGCCAGGACGACGGCAGCGTCCTCGTCAATGCCCTGCACATCCACGACATCGATCCGTTCGAGCCGGCGAGCCTCGCCGACGGCCTCGCTCGCGCCGCCACCGAGGTGCCGGCAGTGATCGCGTGGCTCTCGCAGCAGCTGCCTGGCTTCGAGCGCGCACGCCCGGGCGGCGTGGCGCCGCAGCTCTACGTTCGCCAGACGCGTCACCTGGTGGCGGACTGCGTGCTCACGGTCGATCACGTCATGGACTCGGTGGTGACCGAGCTCGACGTCGCCGCCGGCGGGTACCCGCTCGACCTGCAGACGCTCACCCGCTACGACGACGGCTTCGTGTTCGGAATCCCCGAGATCTACGGCGCCCGGCTCTGCATGAGCGTTCCCGAGGGCGTCGACGGGCTCTGGGTGGTCGGCCGCTCGGCCGGCTTCGAGCCGATCGCCTATTCCAGCGCCAGGGTGGTGCCCTTCGGCATGGCGCTGGCCGAGGCGGTCGGCGTCGCGGCGGCGCTGGCAGTGGCGCTCGACGTGTCCCCGGCGGCGCTCGCCGGAGATCCCGAGCTGGTGCAGGGCGTGCGCGAGGCGCTCGTTGCCCGCGGCGCGTACCTGCCGCCGGTGCAGCCACGGCGACCCGTCGGCCCCGTCGGGCACCCGCACTACCATGACTTCCGCGCCATGCTCCGCTGGGGCCTCGCGGTCGCCGGCTACGACAACGATCCGAGATTGGGTACGCCGGCGAGCCGCACCTCACTGCTCTTCTTGCTCTCGAACGTGCTCGAGCGCGCGTACCACCGGCCCGAAGCGGGTCGCGAGCTGGTCGGCCGCTTCGGCCTCGACGCCGGGCC
>SKMG01000013.1 GCA_007121175.1 Trueperaceae bacterium
ACATCGTCGCGGTGCGCTTCGACGGCGCGCCAGACACCGCCGGGAACTGGATCACGGTGGTCCCGCTCGCAGCGAGCGACCACGTCGCCTTCGACCGCGCGCTCGCGGGCGGAACGAGCGGCCGAGTGGAGCTGCGCCTCCCAGGTGAAGCAGCGGCGCTCGAGGCACGCTTCCACCTGTCGCTGCCCGAGGGCGGCAGCCGCGTGATCGGCCGTAGCCCCACGGTCGTGTCGCAGTCCCTTATCTCCAGCCTGGAGGCGCCCGACACGGTCAGCGCCGGCGGACCCTTCGATATCGTGTGGCAGGGACCCGACGCGGACGGCGACTACATCGCCGTGGTCCCGGTGGGGACCCGCGAGGGTGTGCGCGAGGGCATGTGGGCCGACACGCGCGACGGCAGCCCGGCCGTCGTCGTTGCACCGCCGGAGCCGGGGGAGTACGAGGTGCGGTACGTGTTGCGGCGCGAGCACCGCACGCTGCAGAGCGTACGCCTCACCGTCGGACCGCCCGATGCCTCGCTCGAGGCGCCGCTCGAGGTGGGCGCTGGTGGTCCCTTCGAGGTCAGCTGGAGGGGCCCGGACAACCAGGGTGACTATTTGACGGTCGTGCCGGTCGGCGCGCGGCGCGACGGCGCCTTCGATGTCACGTGGTCGACGGCGTCGACCGGCCAGGGCAGCCCCGTCACGCTCACGGCGCCAGCCGAGCCCGGAGCCTATGAAGTTCGCTACGTGCTCGGCCATGGCCGTCGGCTGCTCGTGACCCGACCGATCGTCGTGGTGGAGGCCGGTGCGCACATCGAGGCGCCGGCGGAGGTCGCCGCCGGGGAGGCGTTCGAGGTGGCCTGGGCTGGCCCGGACAACAGCGGCGACTACCTGGCGATCGTGCCGGCGGGCGTGCGGCGCGATG
Organism: Trueperaceae bacterium; assembly: GCA_007121175.1. Lineage (GTDB taxonomy): Bacteria > Deinococcota > Deinococci > Deinococcales > Trueperaceae > CSSed10-48. The sequence goes on from SKMG01000013.1 coordinate 907, forward strand.
GCGCTCACGACATCACCTGGTCCACGGCCAGGACCGGGGAGGGTAGCCGCGTGACGCTGCTCGCGCCCCCCGAACCCGGTGCGCACGAGGTGCGGTACGTGCTGGGTGCCGGCCGCGTGACCCTCGAGAGCGTGCTCATCACCGTCACGCCCACCACGGCCAGCCTCGTCGCGCCACCCGAGGTCGAGGCCGGCTCGACGTTCGAGGTCGAGTGGAGCGGGCCGGACAACAGCGGCGACTACCTGACCATCGTGCCGGCCGGTGTGCGGCGCGATGGCGCTTACGACGTCACGTGGTCGCGGGCGTCGACCGGCAGCGGGAGCCGTGTCACGCTCAGGGCGCCCGACGTGCCGGGCGACTTCGAGGTCCGCTACGTGCTCGGTGCGGGGCGACGGATGCTGCTCAGCGTGCCGATCAGCGTCCGGTGAGGCGGCACGCCTGCGGGTCGACGTCAGGCCGCGCACGGGGCGCCGGGCGGTCGCCCGACTCGCGGCCTGCCGTCCGCCGGGTCGCTCCCTGCCGTCGTCCGCCGGGTCGCTCCCTGCAGCGAGCGGGACAGGCCGGCCCTGTCGCGTCCTAGACCTAGAGCCAGGTACCGAACCGGCGGATGTACCAGCGCTTCACTCCCTGGATCAGCAGGCCGGCTCCGAGAGCGCTGTTCGGGGCTAGCGAGTGCTCGCGAGCAGATCGTCGAGCTCCGCCGTCAGCGCCTCGACGCCGGTGAAGTGCAGCGCCTCGAGCCCCGCCCGCCGCGCGCCCTCGACGTTCACCTCGAGATCGTCGACGAACAGCGCAGCACCAGGCTCGACCCCTTCGGCGTGGAGGATCGCTTCGTAGAAGGCGGGATCTGGCTTCGCCGCGCGCAGCAGGTGCGAGGCGTAGGTGGCGTCGAAGATGTCGTAGTCTCCCTGCTGCTGGTGCACCAGGTAGTGCGGGTCGAGGGTGTTGGTGCCGGCAACGACCCGGTAGCGGCGCTTGAGACGCTCCACCAGCTGGTACATGGCCGGCCGCCGGGTCGGGCGGAAGAACGTTGCCCACAGATCCCCCTCGACCTCGGTGCGAGAGAGCTCGGAGAAGCAGCGCCAGTAGTCGTCGACCGACGTCTGGCCGGCGAGCAGCCGCTGGAAGTCGGCTGCCTTCAGGAGCTCATTGCAGCGGTCCGGCTCGAGGCGCAGGTGGGCGGCGATCTCGGGTCGGACGTCGAAGCCGTCCACCATGACGCCGCCCACGTCGAAGATCAGCAGTCGGATCTGGCCGTTGGTCGTCATCTCCATGCGCGTCTCTCACCCCTTCGTCGCGGAGAACAGGTTCGCGCCGCGCAAGAAGTAGCGCGACAGCGACACGAACAGGATCAGCATCGGGAGGCTCGCGATGGCGGCGACCGCCACCATGGCGCCCTCGTTGGTGTGCTTCTCCTCGGTGAACGCGGCGATGTACAGGGGGATCGTCTTGAGGCTGTCGCTCTGCACCACCAGCAGCGGCCAGATCAGGTTGTCCCACTGACTCTGGAACGTCAGCACGCCGAGCACCGCCATCGCCGGCACCGCGTTCGGGAGCACGATACGCCAGAAGATGCCGAACTCGCTCGCGCCGTCGATGCGCGCGGCATCGAGCAGCTCGTCGGGGAACGCGAGCAGGGTCTGGCGCATGAGGAAGACGCCGAAGGCGCTGACCAGGAAGGGCACGATGAGGCCCGGATAGGTGTCTTGCAGCCCGATGTTGGTCACCACGATGTAGAGCGGGATCATGATCGTCTCGAAGGGGATCATCAGCGTCGAGAGGATCAGCAGGAAGACGATGGTACGGCCCTTGAACGGCAGCTTGGCGAGGCTGTACCCGGTGAGCGTGGCGAGCATCACCGTGGCGAAGGAGATCGACAGCGCAACGAAGGTCGAGTTCAGGATCGTCCGGACGAACAGGTAGCGGCCGTCGTTGCCTCGCAGTGCGTGCAGGAAGTTCTCGAGGTAGAGCCGGCTCGGCCACCAGGGGAAGGGCGAGCGGAAGATCTCGGCCGGCGGCATGAACGACGCGACGAACATGAACGCGACCGGGACCAGCACGAGCGCCACCGCCCCGACGAGGAACACCCACAACAGCGCATCGATGACGAGCGCCAGGAGGCTGCGGCGGCGGACGGCGGCCGGCGTCCGTTGCACAGGCGCCGCGACCGGTGTGGCGGTGATCCGCATGGGCGCCTCAGCCCGCCGCCCGCCGCGAGGCCAGGAACTGGAGCGTGGCGAAGAAGAACATCACCAACAGCAGCAGAATGCTCATGGCGCTCGCCATGCCTAGCTGGTGATCGCGAATTGCGGTGTTGAAGATGAAGAGCGTCACGACGTTGATCGGTTCGGTCGGCGCCCCGGCCTGCGTGAACATGTACTGCGTGCTGAAGGTGCGCATGCAGAAGATCATCGACATGACCGAGACCAGCAGCGTGGTGGGCGTCAGCAGCGGCAGGGTGACGTAGCGGAACTCCTGCAGTGCGTTGGCGCCGTCGATCCGGGCTGCCTCCTTGAGCGTGGCGGGGATGCCGCCGAGGCCGGCGATGTAGATGATGGTGAAGAAGCCCAGGTAGCCCCAGAAGTACACCACCATCGTCGACAGGCGCACCATCGACGCCGAGGCCAGCCAGCGGTGGTCGATGCCGGGAGTCCCGAGGACGAAGTTGACCCACTGGTTCGCCAGCCCGCGCGGGTCGAGCATCAGCATCCACACCAGTGCTGCGACTACGCCCGGCACGACCGCCGGCGAGTAGAGCGTGACCTGGAAGAAGCGTTGGAAGCGCTTGCGCGACACGATCAGGACCGCGAGCAGCAGGCTGAACACCACCAGCGGGATGAAGGTGCCCAGGGTGAAGATGGTCGTGGCCTTCCAGGCGTTCCAGAAGGCCGGCGAGTTGAACAGGTCGAGGTAGTTCTGCAGCCCCACGAACTGCGGCGGCCGGAGCGACAGCACGCTCTTGCGGTGGAACCCCATGTACACCGCGTTGCCGATGGGGTAGAAGGCGAACAGGGAGAAGAAGGCGAGGGCTGGGATCACGAAGACCCAGCCCCAGATCGCCTGCCGTCCTTGCACGCTGGTGTTGAGCTTGAGGCGCCGGCGCGTCACCGAGTACGCCTCAGAAGTCGCCCCGCAGCGCTCGCGAGACGCCTTCGCGCAACGTCGGCAGGACGTCGGCGGGCTCGCGGTTCTGCAGCATGACGGCCTCGACCGCATCCTTCAGCAGCTGCTGGATACGCGGTGAGTTGTCGCCGTAGTAGACGCTCCTGGCGGTGGCCATGTCGGCTGCGAAGACCTCCGAGAACGGGTGGTCGCGGTACGCCGGGCTGGCGAGCAGCTCGTGCGTGGGCTGGACCAGCGCCGAGGTCGCGAAGTACTCCTCGGCGTGCTCGGCGAAGTAGCCGATCAGCTGCCAGGCCGCGCGCTGCGTCTCGGCGTTCGACTGTGCATTCACCATGAAGTAATGGCCATAATAGGCGGCGCCCTGGTCGTTGACCGCATCCTCCCAGCGCGGGAAGGGGACGATCAGCAACTGGCCGCTGTCGTAGAACTCCGGGTTGTCAGCCTGGATGCGCGCGATCTGATACTGGCCGGTATGGGTCATGGCGATGTCGTTGTTGTCGAAGTTGAACAGTGCGCGCGCATTACGATAGGTCGGCGAGCCGAGGTTACGGCCGTGCGGGCCCCACTCGCGCATGTACGACAGCACTCTGAGCCAGGCCTCGTCGTTGACGATGGCCTCGCCGTCAGCGCTCACCAGCTCGCCGCCCAGCTGCTCGACCATCGGCACCAGCCACTCGAGGTACCACGGGTAGCGGAAATCGAAGCCCCGGCGCTGCAGGATCTCGCCGTCGCGGATCACGAGCTGCTCCGAGATCTCCATCATCTCTTCCCAGGTCTTCGGGTAGTCGACCTCGGCATCGAGCCCGACGTCCTCGAAGACGTTCTTGTTGATGAAGATGACCCAGTTCGTCACCTCGAGCGGCAGGCCGTAGAGGTTGCCGCCGAAGGTGACCGGATCGAGGGTGCCGTCTAGGTAGCGCGCGTACACCTCGTCGAGGCTCGCCGCACCCACCGCCGCGGGATCGACCGGCGCCACGCGCTCGTTGACGATGTAGGGGTACTGGTTGGCGATGGTGTCGTTGAACACGTCGGGTCCGCGGCCCGCCGCGAACGCGGTGAGCAGGAGCTGGGCGAGGTTCGCCGACGGATGGGTGACGCGCCGCACGGTGATGCCCGGGTTGTCGAGCTCGAACTCCGCGATGAGGCGCGTCTCGAGCTCGGTGCGGTTGACGTCCTCGTGGGTCCAGTAGACGATCTCGGTCTGGGCCAGCGCCGACGACGCGAGCATGCAGGCCACGAAGAGCAGCGTAGTGAACGTACGTGCCATGGCGTTCCTCCTTAAGTTCGTCGTGCGGTACGTGCGAATTGGCCAGATGCTACCACACCGAGCAGGTCAGCTGCCGGCCCCTGACCCCGCCCGCGATCACGTGCCGGGGCGACGCCAGCACGCGCGCCAGCGGCGACACCCAATGCGCCTGCACGCCGGATCAGTGCCCTTCGGGTGGGTGGTCGTGCACAGCGAGCGCGACCAGCCCGTCGGCGAGGACGGCCAGCCGGTCTGCGAGGGCCAGCCGCTCGCGCCACGCAGCGGGGATCGCCGCGAGCCCGTAGTGCGCGCCGGCGATCTGTCCGGTGATCGCAGCCGTCGTGTCGGCATCATCGCCCAGGTTCGCTGCCGCGAGCACCGCGCCGCGGAAATCGTCGGTGTTCGCAAAGGCCCAGAGGGCGGCTTCGAGCGACTTGACGACGTAGCCGCCGCCACGGATCTCGGGCGGCTGCTTGCGCGCGAAGGAGCCGGCCGCGACCTCGTCGACCGCCGCGTGCAGCGGTTCGTCCCAGAGGCCGGCGAGCGGCTCGTAGCGCGTGGCGATCAGCCGCTGCTTGGGCTCGCCTCGCACGGCTCCCACCAGCAGCGCCCCACAGTAGCGGCAGGCGTCGACGCACTCCGGTAGCGCATGGGTAGTGCGCGAGCTCTCGCCGCTCAGGCGCACCGCCTCGTGCGGATCGCGAGCATGGACGATCGGCACCGGTGCGAGGCGCATCAGCGAACCGTTGCCAGCGGCGTACGGTTCGCTGCGGCCCGATGCCGGATCGCCGGTGACCTCGAACGCCTCGAGGGCGGCGCGGGTGGTGCCGCCGATGTCGAAGCACGAGCCGGTCGAGCTCCAATGGCCGGTGCGGTACCAGCGCAGGTAGCGGCGCAGTTGATCCGCAGGGTCGAAGCCGCCGGTCTCGATGAGGCTCTCCGCCAGGCAAGCCGCCATCGCCGTGTCGTCGGTCCAGGCGCCTGGGGGTAAACCAAAGGGTCCGCCGCCCTGCATGTCACGGATCGGGTCGAAGGAGCCGGGCGGCGCGAACTCGAGGGTGGTGCCGAGCGCGTCGCCGACTGCGAGGCCGATGAAGGCGCCACGGACGCGATCCGGGTCGATGGGGCCGAGGTCGGACCGGCGGGTGGTAGCGAGCGAGTCGGTCATGTGCGGGGCCTCGTAGCAAGAGAAGCGTGAGGCTCGGGCATGGGCGAGCATGGCACGTTCGCTCGTTCAGCTGTGCACGCCGTGGCGGTGCAGCCTACACTGCTCCATGCAGGCTGAGTTGACTTCGGCCCTCGACCGACACGACGCGGTGACCGATCGCTGGCTCGACGAGATCCGCGGGCTCACACCGGCGCAGGTCAACTGGCGCAGCGCTCCCGAGACCTGGTCGATCGCCCAGTGCCTCGAGCACGTCACCACGGTGAGCGCGCAGGTGCTGCCAGCGCTCGCCGCGGCGTCGGCCGGCGCGCGTGCGCGCGGCCTGACCTCGCAGTGCCCGTTCCGCTACGGACCCTTGGCTCGTTGGTTCCTCGCCGGCCAGTCGCCCTCGCCGGCGCGCCGGATGCGGACGCCGGCGGCCTATCGTCCATCGGACTCCGAGCTCGAGATCGACGCCCTCGAGGAGCGCTTCCTCGAGGTCCAAGACGGGCTCCGTACGACGATCGTGGCCGCCGACGGGCTCGACCTCGGGCGGGTTCGGGTGCCCTCACCGGCGCTGCGCCTGCTGCGGCTGCCCCTCGGCATCTGGCTCCAGGCGCTGCCCGCGCACACCGACCGGCACCTCGAGCAGGCGCGCCGGGTGCGCGCGGACGGTCGCTTCCCGATGAGCAGGTAGACCTACACGCTCGACCTACATGAAGGTGTGGCGCGCCGCGGGCGAGCCCTGCCTAGCATTGGCTCTCGAGAGGGGGACGCATGAAGGTCCTGGTGGTCAACGAGAGCACGTACGGTAGCACGCGGGAGATCGCCGAGGCGATCACCGAAGAGCTGCGCCAGAGCGGGCACGCCGCGCTGGTCTCCGACGCAGCTGACGCTCCGGCGCCGGACGGCTATGGCGCCGTCGTCATCGGGAGCGGGCTGTACATGGGCAGGTGGCTGCCCGGCGCAACGCGCTACCTCGAGGAGCACGCAGGCGCGCTGCGGCGCCTGCAGGTCTGGCTCTTCAGCAGCGGACCGCTCGGGCACGACGACCCGCAGCCCTCGGGCGAGTCTCCGCACGCCGCGGAGTTGGCCGCCAGCGTCGGCGCACGCGAGCACGCCACCTTCGCCGGGCGGCTCGATCGGTCCCGCCTGCGATGGGCGCACCGGCTCATCGTCGGGG
>SKMG01000057.1 GCA_007121175.1 Trueperaceae bacterium
CGATGTGCACTGTGGGCGGCTGTTCAGCGTGTCAACGCGCGGACTTCGGCGAGGATCGGGCGTTCGGACTCGCCGGCGATCTCGAGCAGCCGGGAGAAGTGCTCCTGCGCCGCGGCTTCCTCATCGATAGCGAGCGCCGCGTGCCCGGCACCGAGGAGCGTGTTGAAGCGTCCGGGCCATCTGGCGTTGGAGGCTTCAAAGGCGGCGAGCGCCTCAGCGTTGCGGCCGAGCTCCAACAGCAGGTCACCGAGCGCCTCGTATGGAGGCAGCAGCGCTCCTGGGGTGATGGGGTGCTTCTCCACGGTTCCCTCGAGCGCGGCGGCCTCCTCGATCAGCGCCACAGCGCGCTCGGCGTCTCCTTCGGTTTGCGCCAGCTTACCGCTGAGGATGAGCCGGTCGATCTCGATGTAGGCGGCGAACGCGCGCTCGCCGGCTGCGTTGGCCCGGTCGCGCAACTCGATCAGCTGCGCCTCTGCATGCTGCGCCTCGGCGATGTCGCCGGTGTGGACGGCCCCCAAACCTCGCGCGAACAGGCCGATCGCTCGTGGCCAGAGGTAGCGCGACCAGTCGAGGTACTCGGGTTGCTCGAGCGCGAGCTCGACTGCCTCGGACCACGCGCGCCGCTCGACCGCGATGCGCGCCGGCATGATCGCCAGGTGGAAGGCGGGCGCGAAGTCCTCCTGGTAGGTTCCGACGCCTAGCGCCTCGTCCAAAACGCTGCGGGCGTAGTCGTCGTCGCCCTGCTGGAGGGCGGCGTAGAGCATGTAGTCGAGCGCGTGGGCGTGATGGCCCGAGACCCGGTCGCCCACAGGAAAATCCAGAGCTGCGTCGGCCGAGCGCCGGTTCCAGTCGATGACCTCGGGCCACTCGCCGAGCCGGACGTAGATGTGCGTCGGCATGTGCAGCGCGTGGGGGACCTGCGGTGCGATCTCGCCGTAGACCTCGACCTGCTCGAGCGCGTTCCCGGCGCGGCCGTCGACATCGGTGGCGTGGATGGCGTAGTGGATGCCGCCGGGATGCAGCGGCTGGCGTTCGAAGACCTCGGCCAGCAGGCTCTCCGCCTCGTCGAAGAGCACGGTGCGGTCTTCGGCGATCGGGGACAAGGCGATGCGCGACAGGCCGTAGAGGGCTGCCGTATCGAGGTCGTCGGGGAAGCTCGCGTAGGCCGCGGCCATGCCGTCCGCCCAGCGCTCGATCCGCTGCCAGTAATCGGCCGTATCAGGCTCAGCGAAGAAGGCGCTCGTCGCCTCGATGAGGGCGACCTCGCGCTCGCTCGCGTCGAGCGCTCGCGCCCGCTCGCTCAACTCGGCGCCCCGCTGCAGCGCCTCCGGGCCTGGACGCGTCGGCCACAGCGGCTGGAACAGGGTCGTGGCGATGCCCCAGTAGGCCATGGCGCACTGGGGATCGGCGTCGGCAACCGCCTCGAACTGGGCTCGCGCCTGCTCGTACATCATGTGGTGCATCAGACCTAGGGCGCGGTCGAAGTCGGCCCTGACCCCGTCCACGCATCCGACCTGGAAGTCGACGATGCCGAGCTCCGCGTCCGCGGCCACGGGATGCTCGTCGTGGGGGGCCGCCGACTCGTAGGCGATTGCCGACGCGAGGAACACGATCGCGCCGAGTACGCTCGTGAGGAACGCACGCTTGACCAACCTCGGTGTTCTCTCGTTCATCGTGAATGCCGTCCTTTCGAGACCTCGTTTCGTGTGAGCCCGGTCACCCGCGACTCCCTCGTCCTGCCGTAGCTGCACAACGCCCTCCTCTCGCGTGTGGCCCACGCCCCCGGCGTGAGCGACGGGCGCACGCTAGCGAGCCGAGCGTTGCACGATCGTTGTACGTTCGTGAACGAGAGAGATCAGCTGCTCGTTCGGAGCTGCAGCAGCGCGCCTTCGGCGACCGCGGCGATCGGGCCCTGCCGGGAGGCGATGGCCGCGCCCGGTGTCGCTGCAGCGTCGGGCGGCGGCAAGCCCGCCTCGAGGCGACGGGCGATCGAGAGCGCCTCGAACGGCGTCGCCGGATGCCGCTGGAGGTACGCGACGAGCTCGCGTGCGCGGCCGATGTCGCCCTCCGCGGCGCATGCACCAGCGGCGACCACCAGCGCCATCGCCGCCGCCGGATCCTGCTCGCTGCGCAGCGCGATCCGGAGTGCCGATTCGGCAGCGGCTCGCGCGTCGTCGGGACAGTCCGTCGCCGCGGCGAGCTCGGCCTCGGCGGCGAGGAGCCTGGTCCACGCCAACGCGTCGGGCTCCTCGGCCATGAAGTCGTGCCAGGTCCCGGGCTGAGCCCGGGTGACCCGTGCCTGGGCCGAGCGAGTGCTACCGAGCTCGAGCGCCGCGGTGGCGGAGTCCTGACGCTCGAGGGCGAGCCGCCCCAGGACCAGGTGGGCTAGCGCCTCGCTGCCAGGAGGCGTCGCTGCTGCCGACCTCGGACGAGGTGTCAGGGCCGCTTCGGCGGACTCGCGTGCGGTGCGCTCGTCGCCGGCCTGCCAGGCGATCCATGCCTCGAGCGCCCGAGCCTCCATGAGGTCGCTCGCCGCCCGGTCGTCCCCGGCGGCCTCGCAGGTCGCGATCGCCCGCGAGATGTACGCCAGCGCGGCATCGAGCCGGCCGCTTGCGGCCAGGGCCTGGGCCAGCAGGCGCCGATCGTGCTGCTCGACCTCGTGGAAGCCGGTGCGAGCAGCGAGGTCGACTGCGCGCTCGAGGGCCTCGACGGCCTCCGGCAGGGGGCCGTGCCGCCGGAAGAGCGTGTGCCCGAGCCCATCGGACGCCAGGGCCACCGGGAACGCGGCGCCGGCATCGAGCCCGTACGCGATCGCCGCACGGTGGTTGCTGATGGCCTCCCTGAACGTGGGCGCGGTGTCTCCGAGGTTGTTGAGCATCATCGCCACGCCTTCGGCATCGCCGAGTGAGCGGTGCAGCTCGAGGGCCCGGCGCCACACCTCACGCGCCTCGGTGATGCGACCCAGGCGGACCAGGCTCATGCCGAGGAAGCGGTGTGCCCACGCGGCGTCCAGCGGGGCGTCGTGCTGCCGCAGGATGGCGATGGCCTCCTCGAGGTCGGCGACGATGCGGTCCGAGACAGGGCCCTGGTTCCTCCACGTCGCAGCGGCCCCAAGGCACGTGAGGGCGCGACCGCGCAGCATGCTGCCGGGCTCGGCCAAGGCCACGATCTCGCGTACCAACTGCACGTACAGCTCGACTTGTCGGCTCGCGCTGATCAACCATTCCAGGCCGTGCAGGGCTTCGGTGAGCAGGCCCAATCGTCGCCCGGCGATCGCCCGGCGGCAGGCGGCCTCGACATTGGCCATCTCGGCTTCGACCTCCGCCAGGCGTTGCGCTCCCTCGTTGCCCCACCAGGCGGAGCGCTGCCCGGCCAGGATGCCCAGGAAGTAGCGCGCGTGACGGTCCAAGGCGGCGTCGAGCTCGGCTGGCCGCTCCGTGGCGCGTTCGCGGGCGTACTTCCCGACCAACGGGTGCCAGCCGAAGCGACTGGCTGCGTCGCGCCAGATCAGCGACGCGTCGCGTAGTGCGAGGTGGACTGGCAGTCCGGCGTCGGCGACCGCCGCGGCGGCCTCGCGCGTCCATCCTCCGTGGAAGACCGACAGGTTTCGCAGCGCCTGTCGTTCGCGGGGCCTCAGCAAGGACCAGGAGTGATCGAAGACGCGCCGCATGCCCGCATGCCGCGGTGGCACGCCGGCCGGCGTGACCTCGAGCAGCTCGAGCTCCGACGCGAGTTCGGCTTCGATCTCGCCGAGGCTCAGCACCCTCCCCCAGGCAGCAGCGAGCTCGAGCGCGAGCGGCAGCCCGCCGACGATCTCGCAGATGCGATGGACCCGCTCGAGGTCGGGTGGCGTGACCACGAAGTCGGACCGAACGCGCCTCAGAGCGCGGATGAAGAGCGAGACCGCCTCCGGCTCCATACCACCGGCCGCGGCGCGGTACTGCAGCCCGGCGAGGTCGAAGACGCGTTCTCCCCGATAGCCGAGGCGTACTCGCGAGGTGGCGAGGATCCGCACCGCCGGCGCTTGCGCAACGAGGCCCGCCACGAGCTCACGAGCCTCCTCGATCACTTGCTCCATGTTGTCGAGCACCAGCAGCAGCGCGCTGCCGCGCAGGTGCTCGCTGATGGACCCGACGGCTGCACGTCCAGGGCGCGGTTCGGCACCGACCGCCCCCGCGACCGCAGCGATCAGCGCCTCGGGCTCGCGGATTGCCGAGAGGTCGACGAAGCGCGTCCCATGCTCGAAGCGTGATCCGGCCCGCCGGGCGACCTCGATCGCGAGTCTGGTCTTCCCGACCCCCCCGGGTCCGACGATCGTGAGGAGCCGCCCGGCCTCGTCCTCGAGCGTGTCGATCAGTGCCGCAACCTCGCTCTCGCGGCCGACGAAGCGGGTCGGCTGGTGCGGCAGTGTGTGCGCTCTCGAGGCGACCGGCGACGGCGGGTGTGTCCGCGCGGCATCACGTGCCGGTCCCAGGACTGCGGTGCCGGCTCGGAGCGCCTCGGCCAGCCGCACCGTCTCGTGCCCGGGATCGGCGCCGAGCTCCTCGGCGAGCAGGCGCCTCAGGCCCTCGAAGAGCGCGAGCGCACCAGCGGGGTCGCCCGCGTCGGCCAGCGCGAGCATGTGACGACGCGCCGCGGCCTCGTCCAGTGGGTCGCTGCGATGCAGCTGCGCGGCGACGACGACCGCCTCGGCATGATCGCCCACGGACCGGCACTCCTCCAGCGCGCGGGCGCCGGCCAGCCGGGCGGACTGCCTGAGCTCCGAGCGCTCCGCTTCGAGCCAGGCGCCGAACTCCGGAGCGGAGGTGAGGTCGAACCCGGTGAGCAGCTCGTGGCGACCGAGCTCCCACGCCTCGCGCCAGCGCTGCGCCTGCATCAGCTCGCGGCAGACCTGCACGTCGGTGCGCACCGGCCATCGCACGCGGGAGCGCTGGCGCTCGAGTGCTTGGGCATACGGCTCGCGCGCTAGACGCGACAGCAGGGGACGCAGGTTGCCGCGCGCGGTCGCCTCGGGCGCGTCGGGCCAGAACAGGTAGACGAGGTCCGAACGACCCACCCAACCGCCGTGGAACGCGAGGTAGTAGAGCAGCGCCGCCATTCGGCCGGGCGTTGGTTCGGTCCAATTGCCGTCGTGCAGCACCGCCGGCCGGCCCAACAGCCGTACCGTCACGGCTTCGGCAGCCACCATGTACCACCATAGACCGTTGCGCGAGAAGGTGTGACGGGTGTCGGGAGTCGGCGGCAGGCGCATTCCAGACGGGAGGCGGCGGCCCCGCTGCCGCCGGGCCGCCGCACGTACTACCGTCTCACGCGACGCTTCCGCCGTCAGCGGCGCATCGTGTGGACGTGTTCGACGAGCTGGTCGAGCACGGTGCCCCAGCCCTCGAGGAAGCCCATGGCCTCGTGGCGCGAGCGCCCCTCGGGGTCGCGGTGGATGGCGGTGGCGGTGTAGCGCGTGCCGCCGGCGCCGCTGTCGCGGAGTTCGATGACCGCGGTGAAGAACGGCTCCGGCGCCGGCCGGTAGCCGGGCAGCAGTGCGTCGGTCCACACCAGCCGCTCGCGCGGGACCACTTCGAGGATGCAGCCGTCCCCGGGGAACTCCTCGCCCTCGGGCGAGCGCATGACGGTGCGGAAGCGACCGCCCGGCCGAAGGTCGATCTGACAGTCCGCGACCGTCCAGGGACGCGGCGCGAACCACTGCCGCAGGTGTTCGGGCGTGGTCCAAACCGCCCACACCAGGTCGCGGGGGACGTCGATGTCGCGTTCGAGCACGAGGTCGAGGGTGGGGTCGAAGCGTTGCGTTGCAGTGGTCATGATCCTTCCTCCTGGAGGGTGGCGGCGTACGCGTCGAGCTGGTCGAGCCGGCGTTCCCAAACGGTGCGTTGCTGGGCGAGCCAGCCCTCGGCGTGTCGCAGTGGATGGGTGCTGATCCGGTAGGTGCGCACGCGGCCCGACTTGCTCGAGCGCACCAGGCCGCCGGCCTCGAGCACCTTGAGGTGCTGTAGGAACGACGGGAGCGCCATGTCGAACGGCTCGGCCAACTCGCTCACCGATGCGGGAGCGCGACTCAGATGCTCGAGCACGGCGCGCCGGGTCGGGTCGGCGAGGGCGCGGAAGACCGGGGAGTGGCTGTCGGGCGTCGCGGCCATGAGGCGCATGGTAGCTCGTCTCAACAGTTAGGTCAATACCTAAGTATTGACGGCCGGCCCGCGCTCCACGACCTCCCAGCCGGTGTGGCGCGAGGCGTCGCGGTAGAACCCGAGCCCCGCCAGACGCGCTGCGGTTGCACCGCGAGCCGTCTCTCAGGTCTCCAGCGCCGCGAACCTCGCTGCCTCGATCAACCGAACGGGTGTCTCGCTGGCGAGCGAGCAGCCGGGCCCGATGATGAACCGTGTCCTCCCCGCATCCCGGACGGCGCCCAGGATGTCGGCGCGGATGTCGCTCGGGTGCTTACGGACGATGGTGAGACGCTCGTCGATGCCGCCGATCACGCACGCATCCGAGCGCTGGCGGAAGGCCGCGATCGATGGGCTGGTGGCGAGATGCGACCAGCTGAAGGCATGCACCGGGTAGTCGAGCAGGTCGAGCACCCTGGGATCGTCGCCGTGCGCGTGGCACACGTTCATCGCGGCGTCCGCAGCGGCGCTCAGGATGCTGCGGTCCAACTCGCGTACGGAGGCTTCGAACTCGTCCGGACCGAGCAAGGAGGCCGAGGCGCCGTTGACCGAGTAGAAGATGCCGGAAGCGCCGGCACGCAGACTGGCCCGTACGTAGCGGCGCAACGACTCTGCGATCACCTGCAGCAGGCGGCGGAACTCCTCGGGGTACCTCGTCTTGAGATCGTCGAAGCTCCGCTTGAGCAGCACCTGGGCCACGCCGAATGGGTTGAAGACCGTGTCCAGGATGATCAGGTCCGATCCGAGGCGGCGTCTGAGCTCGCGGATGACGTCGAGTTGGCGCTCGAATGCGACCGGCGCGTCGAGCGGCTCGAAGCGCCGCATCGCGTCGGCGCCGTCGACCTGGTCCATGCCTTCGGGCAAGGGGTAGGGATAATCGTTCATGACCTTCATCAGGTCGAGGTCATAAGCCTGGAAGAACCGCTCGTGCAGACCGGCCGTCTCCTGCGGCTCTAAGTGCTGCGTCGCAAAGTGCATCCAGGCGGCGAAAGGCACGCGATCCGGGTCGTCTCCCTGGAGCGCCGCCAGCACCCGCTGCGTCTTGGCGTTCGTCGCTTGGCTCATGACACTACCGTAGCCGACACCGCGGCCTATGGCTGCATGGCGCAGTTGCCCCGGGCGGCCCGCAGGTCGCCCGGCACAGCCGTCATCCCGACGATCGCTGCTCGGGCTGTAGGTGAGGCTCTCGCTCTCGGCGAGCCTCGCGCAGGAGTGTACGGGCGCGCTCCACCAGGCGCTCTGCGACGTTCGACCGGAACGGTGGACGGTCATACGCTGCGGCCGCCAGCGTCGCCGTGTAGCCGCCCTCGGTGAACTCGCGCTCGGGCGGCAGGTAGCCGCAGCAGCCGTTGGCGTAGCAGACCACCAGCGTGTGATCGAATGCCGACTCGGCCTTGATCTGCAG
>SKMG01000255.1 GCA_007121175.1 Trueperaceae bacterium
ACCATGCGCTTCTTCGGCAAGGCCGCGCACGCCGCGAGCACGCCCGAGCTCGGCATCAACGCGCTCGATGCCTGCATCCTCACCTTCAACGCGATCAACGCCTTGCGGCAGCACGTCAAGGACGAGACCCGCATCCACGGCATCATCACCAACGGCGGCAGCGCACCCAACATCGTCCCCGAGTACGCCGAGGCCAAGTTCCTGGTACGGCACCGGCGCGCCGACGAGGTCGCCGCCCTCATGGAGCGCGTGATGGCGGCCGCGCGGGGCGCCGCCGCGGCCGTCGGCGCCCGCGTGGAGTTCGAGCACGGGCGCACCTATGCCGAGCGCAAGGTCAACGTCCCGCTGGCGGACCGCTTCGCGCAGCACCTCGAGGCGCAGGGCGAGCCGGTGAAGTCGGCGCCCGCCATCGGCGGGGTCGGCTCGTCGGACTTCGGCAACGTCAGCCAGGTCGTGCCGGCGATTCACCCCTACGTGGCCATCGTCCCCGAGGGCGTATCGGCCCACACGCCCGAGTTCGCCGCCGCCGCCGCCAGCCCGGCCGGGTTACGCGGCCTGCGCCTGGCCGCGACCGCCATGGCCGCCACCACAGCGGACCTCCTCACCGATCCCACGTTCCTCGCGGCCGTCCGGGACGACTTCGGGGACCCTCCCCCAAGCGAGGCCACGGCATGATCAGCAGCGCTCGAGGCCGCAGCGCACGGCTCGCGCGCCGTTGACGGGCCTGGGTGCCGCCCCACGTATACTCGCCTGACCAGCGCCCACAGCCCCTCGACGCCGCGCGGCGAACCGTGCGACACCATCACCTGACGTGACCGCCTACATCCTCCGTCGGCTCTTGCAGATGATCCCGGTCGTCATCGGGATCACCCTGATCGTGTTCGTGCTGGTGCGGATATCGGGCGACCCTGTGGTCTTGATGCTGCCCGAGGACGCTGAGCAGTGGCAGGTCGAGGCGCTGCGCGAGGCGCTCGGACTCGACAGGCCGATCCCGACACAGTACGTGATGTATCTGCGCGACCTGCTACGGGGTGACTTCGGCACCTCGTTGCGCTACACCAACCAGGCGGCCCTGCCGATCGTCCTCGAGCGGCTGCCCGCCACGCTGCAGCTCACCCTCGCGGCGCTGGTCGTGGCGGTGGTCATCTCCTTCCCGCTCGGCATCATCGCGGCGGTCTACCGCAACCGCTGGCCCGATGTCTTCTCCACGAGCTTCGCCGTGCTGGGCCAGGCCATGCCCAACTTCTGGCTCGGGATCATGCTGATCCTGGTGTTCGCGGTGTTCCTCGGCTGGCTGCCGGTGTCCGGCCGCGCCGGGGTCGCCTCGTACGTGCTGCCGGCGATCACCCTCGGCACCGCTCTCGCGGCGCTGCTCACGCGGCTGATGCGCTCGAGCCTGCTCGAGGTCCTCAACCAGGACTACGTCCGCACCGCCACTGCCAAGGGCCTCCAGCGGCGCAGCGTGCTGCTCAAGCACGCCGTGCGCAACGCCCTGCTCGCCTACGTCACGGTGCTCGGGCTGCAGGTCGCCACGCTGATGGCGGGAGCCGTAGTCACCGAGCAGGTGTTCGCCTGGCCGGGCATCGGCCTGTTGGCCATCCAGGCGATCAACTCGCGCGACATGCCCATCATCCAGGGGGTGGTGGTGGTCGCGGCGCTCATCGTCATGACCGCCAACTTGGCCGTGGACGTCCTCTACGCCCTCATCGACCCGAGGATCTCGTACACGTGAGGGCCGCCTGGTCGTTCCTGCGGCGGCTGCTGTCGAGCCCGATCGCGGCGTTCGGTGCCATCGTCCTGGTCGGCTTCGTGGTGATGGCGCTGTTCGCACCGCAACTCGCGCCCTTCGAGCCCGGCGCCCCCAACCTCCGCGCGCGGCTCTCACCGCCGGCGTGGGCCTTCGGCCCCGAACAGTACTTCCTCGGCACCGACCACTTGGGTCGCGACATCCTGAGCCGGCTGATCTACGGCAGCCGCATCGCGCTCCTGGTCGGCGTGGCCGGGGTGACGCTGCAGGCGCTGCTCGGCATCACGCTCGGGACCCTGGCGGGGTACTTCGGCGGACGGCTCGACATCGCCATCTCGCGGCTGATCGACACGCTCATCTCCATCCCCAACACCATCTTGTACCTCACCGTGCTGGGGGTGTTCGGCCCCAGCCTGGTGGGCCTGGTGCTGGTCATCGGCTTCATCGGCTGGACCACCTTCGCGCGGGTGGTGCGGGCCGAGACGCTTTCCGTGCGCAACCGCGAGTTCGTGGAAGCCGCCCGGGCGCTGGGACAGCGCACGCCGATGGTGCTGCTGCGCCACGTGCTGCCGGCGATCATGGCGCCGATCATCGTGGTCGCCACCCTGAACGTGGCCACCGTGATCATCCTGGAAGCGGCGCTGTCGTTCCTCGGCTTCGGCGTGCAGCCGCCCACGGTCACCTGGGGCCGGATGCTGGCCGACGGCCGCAACTACGTGGCCACCGCCTGGTGGTTGGCTACCTTCCCCGGCCTCACCATCACGCTCTTGTGCCTGTCGCTCATCTTCCTGGGCGATCGGCTGCGCGACGTGCTCGACCCGCGGCTCCGCGGCCGCTAGCCGACGCGGAGCCGATGGACGAGGGGCACCGCGATGAACGGGGCACCGCGATGAACGGGGCGCCGCGATGGTCGCGGCGCCCCGTGTACGCTCTTGGCCCGCATGCGGGCTCCGTCAGCGCCGGCTCAGTCCACCGGCTCCGCGTCGAACATCCACAGGTACTCGTCGGGTCGAGGCGACCACGCAACGGTGTCGGCCACGCCCGCCATGTTCTCGAGCTGGAACAGGTGGATGTAGACCCGCTCCTCGGCGATGATCGTGAAGATCTCCCGGAACAACTCCGCCCTGCGATCCGGATCCATCTCGACGAGCGCCTCGGCGTAGAGGGCGTCGAACTCGGGGTTGCACCAGTTGTGCATGATCGAGTACGTGTCACCACACCGAGCCGAGGTGTAGGTGAGCGCCGCGTCGCCGAGTGAGTTCCCCAGGCCGATCAGCGCCATGTGCTGGACGTTCTCGGTCTGCCAGACGCGGCTCTGATACGCGCTCCACTCCAGGATCTCGACGGTGGTTTCGATTCCCACCGCCTCCAGCATCACGGCGGTGAGCTCGACGATCTCGGTGTCGAGCGGGTAGCGGCCCGCCGGGCCCTGGATGTGGATCGTCAGCTCGCCGGGGCCGTAGCCGGCCTCTTCGAGGAGTTCCACGGCGCGTTCGGGGTCGTAGAAGTAGGTGTTCCAGAACTCGAGCGGCGCGGCGGTGATGCCCGGGCTGGCGCGGCCGCGCGTGGGTGCCCCCAGGCCGTCGTAGAGCGCATCGATCATGAGCTGGTTGTCGATGGCGTACTCGATCGCCTGCCGCACCCGCAGGTCGCTGGTGCCGACGCCCTCGGTGTTCATGATGTAGAGCATCACGCGCGGCGTGGGCCAGGGCTCGATGCGGACGCCGTCCGCCGCCTCGACGCGACCCCGGTCCGCCGGCGGGACGTTGGTGGCGATGTGCACGCCGCCGGTGAGCAGCTCGGCCACGCGGGTGGACGCCTCGGGGATGGTGCGGTGCACGAGCCGATCCCAGACGGGCCGGCCGCGCCAGTGATCGTCGAACGCCTCCATGACGATGCGGTCGTCGCGCCGCCACTCGACCACTCGGAAGGGGCCGGTGCCGACCGGCAGATGGTCGCTGATGTTCTCCCAGCCGCCGATGGCTTCGATGTGGTGCTTGGCCAGGATCGACGAGCCGATCCGCGACAGGCGACTCAGCAGCACCGGTTCGGGATCGTGCGTATGGATGATGATCTCGAGCGGCCCGACGATCTCGACCTCGCGGATCTGCCGGTACTGACCGTGGTCTTGCAGCGACGCGTCGGTCGCCACGCGCTCGAGGGTGAACTTCACGTCCTCGGCGGTGAACGGCTCACCGTCATGCCACACCACGCCTTCGCGCAGGTGGAAGCGCATGGCGGTGTCGCTCACCGGTTCCCAGGAAGTCGCTAGCGCGGGCTGCAGCACGCCATCAGGGTCGGGGAAGACCAGGTAGTCGAAGATGTTGACGTGGATGGCCTCGTAGGCGGTGGTGTTGTGGTCGTGGATGTCCCAGCCCTCGTGGTCGACGCCTTGAGCCATGACGAGCTCTCGCACCGGTTGGGCGGACGCCAGGCCGAGCACGATGGCCATGAGCAGGACCAGCAGTCCTGCACCGACGCTCTTCTTAGTTCTCATCTACACCTCCGACCGATCGGATGACGCATCCTCGGCGCCTACGGCAGGCATCCCGCCAGGCCATTGCAGCACAGCGACGCCGGGGGACCGTGGTATCCGATGGTGCCCCACGCTACTCGCGCACGCGCGTGCGGTCAACTCCCTCGCGGCCGGTGGTAGCCTGCGCCACCGCACGACCGCCCTCTGGGCCGCTTGGGAGGAACCGATGACACTCGCCGACGCCGACGACCTGCGCGCCGACCTCGTTTCCTGGCGCCGAGCGCTGCACGCCCAGCCCGAGCTCTCGTATCAGGAGGTCCGCACAGCGGCGTTCGTGCGCGAGCAGCTCGAACGGCTCGGACTGCGCCCCTCGCCGCCGTTGGCGGGCGGCACCGGCCTCACCTGCCTGATCGAGGGGCGTGCGGACGGCCCCACGGTGGCCTTGCGCGCCGACATGGACGCGCTGCCGATAAGCGAGCAGAACGAGGTCCCCTACGCCTCGACCGTCCCCGGCGTGGGCCACATGTGTGGGCACGACGCCCACACCGCGATGCTGCTCGGCGCCGCGACGCTGCTGGCGCGTCGGCCGCCGGCGCGGGGACACGTCAAGCTGCTCTTCCAGCCTGCCGAGGAAGGCGGCGCCGGCGCGGCGCGCATGATCGCCGATGGGGCGCTCGAGTCGCCCGCGGTGAAGGCGATCTTCGCGCTGCACGTCTTCCCCGGCGTGGAGGTGGGCCACCTGACGGTCTGCCCCGGCCCAGCCACCGCCGCCAGTGACGCTTTCGACGTCGAGGTGATCGGCCGCGGCGGACACGCGGCGCACCCGCACCAGGCTGTCGATGCGGTGGCCGTGGCGGCGCAGGTGATCGGCGCGCTGCAGCACGTGGTGAGCCGCCAGACCGATCCGCTGACACCGCTGGTTCTCACCGTCGGTCGGGTCCAGGGCGGCTTCGCACGCAATGTGATCGCGCCCTCGGTCCGGCTCGAGGGGACCGCCCGCTCGTTGGATCCCGCCTTGCGCGAGCGCCTGCCGGCGCTCTTGGAGCGCATCATCGCGGGCGTGACGGGAGCGCTCGGCGCCACCTATGAGCTCGCTTACCAGCAGGGCTATCCCTCCACCCGCAACGATCCGGCGTTGGTGCCGGTGCTCGCCGACACCGTCGAAGCGCTCCTCGGCAGCGGCCGGCTGAAGGAGGTGCCGCCCTCGATGGGCGGCGAGGACTTTGCGTTCTACGCCGAGCGGATTCCTGGCCTGATCGCGCGCCTCGGCGTGCGCAACGAGGCGCGCGGCCTGGTACACCCCCTGCATCACCCCCGCTTCGATCTCGACGAGGACGCGCTGCCGCTGGGAGCGGCGGTACTGGCGCAGCTCGCGACGCGCTGGCTCGAGGCAGCCTGAGACCGGAAGTGCCTGCAGGCGAGTCCGGGACCGGAGCCGCGCCGGGGACCGGAGGTGCGAGGCGCGGCGGGGACCGTGCTAACGTGGTCTCGTACGCCACGCCGCTGTCCACGCCCGGCACCACGACCGCTAGCGTCCTGGCGTTCATGTTCAGCTGGAATCAGTTCCGGTTCAGCCTCGTGCTGTCGGGTCCGAACACCCGGCCGCTGCCGGTCGCGGTGTTCACCTCCATCTCGTCCGGACAGATCGACTTCGGTGTTCTTGGGGTTGGGGGCAGCGGCGGTACTGATCACGCTCCCCGTCATCGTCCTCGCTCGTCATCCAGCGCTGGATCGTCACGGGCCTCACGATGGGCGCGGTCAAGGGCTGAGAGGGGAACCGCATGTTGGCATTACAGAAGCTCGCACACGGCGAAGAGGACCTCGTGCTGCGAGAGGTGCCGGAGCCAACGCCGGGCCCCGGACAGGTCGTGCTGGACGTAGCCGCAGCCGGCATCTGCGGCACCGACCTGCACATCATGAAAGACGAGTACCGCTCGGAGCCACCCGTTACGCTCGGGCACGAGGTCGCGGGCACGATCGCCGGCCTCGGCGAGGGCGTCGAGGGCTGGAGCCTGGGCCAGCGGGTGGTGACCGAGACCTACTTCTCATCCTGCGGCGCCTGCCGGCACTGCCGCACCGGACGCCCGAACCTGTGTGCCCAGCGACGCTCGATCGGCTCGTTCGAGAACGGTGGCTTCGCTCGCCGGGTGCTGGTGCCAGCCACCATCCTCCACGCCTTGCCCGACGCCTTGGGCTTCCCTGAGGCGGCCCTGGTCGAGCCGCTCGCCTGCGTGGTGCGCGGCCTGCTCGAGCTGAACGACATCTCTGCTGGCGATCGCACCGTGATCACCGGCCCGGGGCCGATCGGCCTGCTGGCGCTGCAGGTCGTGAAGGCAGCCGGCGGCCAAGCAGTCGTGCTCGGCATCGAGGCTGACGCCGGGCGGCTCGAGCTGGCGCGCCGGCTCGGCGCCGATGCGGTCCTCGAGGTCGCCTCACCGGAGCTCCTCGCGGCGACCATCGTCGAGACGCTCGGAGGCGAAGCCGAGGTCGCCATCGAGTGCTCCGGTGCGGCACCAGCGGCGTCGCTGCTGCTGCAGTTGGTGGCGAAGGCCGGCCGCTTCATCCAGGTCGGCCTCTACGGGCAACCCGTGACGCTCGACTTCGACCAGGTCTGCTACAAGGAGCTGCGCGTCAGCGGCTCTTTCGCCACCGCACCGAGCTCCTGGTATCGCGCGCTCGCGCTCGCGTCGACGGGCGCGGTGTCGTTACGGGACCTCGTCGGCGCCACTTTCGCGCTCACCGACTGGCGCGCGGCCTTCCAGGCGGTGCTCGCGCGCACACCGGGCAAGGTGCTGCTGGTGCCCTGACCGGTCAGGCGGGCCGTTCGGCCAGCAGCGACACGCTCCTCACGCCGAAGCGCTCGCTGGCTGAGCGCGCCGACTTCGAGAGGAAGCCGTAGCGGTCGTTGACGCGGACCGTGAGCACGCGCAGGCCGGCCGCCTCGATCATGCCGCGGTAGTCGTCCTGCTGCGCCGCACCGCCGATGCACGCCGCCCACAGTGCCGCGTCGCAGACGATGTCCTCGGTCAGCTGCGTCTCGGTGACGATGTCGGAGAACGCCATGCGACCGCCGGGCTTGAGCACCCGGGCCGCCTCGCGGAACACGGCGTCCTTCTCCGCCGCGAGGTTGATGACGCCGTTGCTGATGATCGCATCGAAGCGCTCGGGCTCGAACGGCAGGTCCTCGAGGTAGGCGTGCACGAAGCGGACATTGTCGAAAGCAAAGCGCGAACGGAGCGCTTCGGCCTTGTCGAGCTGCTCGTCGGTCATGTCGACGCCGACCACACGGCCCTCGTCGCCCACTGCGAGCGCCGCGAGGAACACGTCGGTGCCGGCGCCGCTGCCGAGATCGAGGA